>NZ_JBSGZO010000125.1:0-19766 GCF_053611045.1 Streptomyces sp. NPDC054841
GAATACGCCCAGTATGAGGACGACCCTCCGCCTTGCGATGCACCGCATCTGACGCCGCGCGCTGATCCACCGGGGATTACGGGACAGCCCTTAGTAGCCCCGTGGCGGCGGGCCTATGACGTCCGGCCCCGCCATGCCGTGAGCGTCGCCTCGATGACCGGTGCGACGCGCCTGCGAGCCTCGTGCCGGGGCACACCCTGCATGAGCAGCGCGTCGTACGGCGTGTCCAGGTGGCGGACGGACGCCCGTACCGCCGCCGTGACCGCGCCCTCGTCCAGGGCGCGGCCGGCCGCGGTGCGGCCCACGCGTCCGCTGCCCCGCGCGGAGGTGTGCGCCGCGATGTCCAGGGCACGGTCGAGCGGACAGGACGGGAAGAGCCGCAGGATCTCCGCGGTGAGCGTGGCGGTGAAGCGGACGTCCTCCGAAGCCCGCCGCGCCGCGTCGCGCGCCCGGCGGCGGGTCCGTACATCCGCGTCGGCCAGGCACGCCGCCTCCGCCCGCGCCAGGGCCGCTTCCTCGACCAGCAGGCCCTGCCGCTCGTACCGCGTACGGCTCTTGTTGTGCCGTACGACGACGGCCCACAGGGAACTCGCCTCGCGGGCCCGCCGGGTCAGCGCCGCGTTCCCGCGGGGCAGGAAGAGCAGGTGCCCGAGGTCCGCGCAGTCCAGACAGCGCGGTGCGTTGAACTCCATGACGAGCCGCTCCAGCGGCCCCCGCCGGCAATCGGCGCAGTGCCGCCGCTTCAGCGGCTCGATGACCACCAAAGGTTCCACCGGGCCCCGCCCCCTCCCGTGCGGCCACCGCCGGGCCGTCCAATATTCGTTCGAAGACCGGATGCTGGGCTTGCTAACTTCGTGGACGTGGCGAAACTCAATCAGATCATCGCAGTCGAGAAGGGCGTCAAGTCCAAGGCGCATCAGGACCTCACAGCAGCTCATCACGGTCTCCAGAAGCCCGCCCTGCTGGCCGGAATCGCCCGGACGTACCAGCCGAAGGACGAGGAGGGCGAGCAGCTGCCGCCCGAGTCGACCCTGGTGCAGGTCAAGGCCGAGGACGTGCTGCGCGACACCGCGAAGACGCTGACCCGGCTGTTCGATGTGACCGCCACCAAGGACTGGGCGAACTGCACGGCGCGCGCCGACATCACCGTCGACGGGCGGGTGCTGGTGAGCGAGGTGCCCGTCGCGTATCTCCTCTTCCTGGAGAAGCAGCTCACGGACCTCAACACCTTCGTGCGCAAGCTGCCGGTGCTGGACGCCGCCGAGTCCTGGTCGCAGGACCCGTCCACGGACTCCTGGAAGACCGAGCCGGTCAAGACGGTGCGTACGAAGAAGGTGCCCCGCAACCATGTGAAGGCGGAGGCCACCGAGAAGCACCCGGCGCAGGTGGAGGTGTACTACGAGGACATCCCGGTCGGCTACTGGACCACCGTGAAGTTCTCCGGGGCACTGCCCGCCCGCCGTGTCAACGAACTGCTGGACCGGGTGGAGAAGCTCCAGCAGGCGGTGAAGTTCGCCCGCGAGGAGGCGAACGGCGCGGAGGTCACCGACCAGAGAGTGGGTGACGCAGTATTCGGCTATCTCTTCGGATAGCCGTCATGGACTCCCCGGCCACAGTGCACCACGGCCGGGGTGCGCGAGGAGCGCAAAGCTGAAGCTGAAGCTTGTCGTGAACCGCGCGGCCGGTGGTCACCGGCCGCGATGAATCTCAGACTCTCGCTCCAGACTCAGCATTCGCCGCTCATCGCCGGATCGACCGGGCCCGGGCCCTGGTGCGTCGAATTGCCGGTTCAAGTCCGGCCCGCGGAGCTCGATCCGCGGTGGTCCAAAGGCAGGACGCGGCGCAATGACGAATGACCCGGGCTCTCAAGTGTGCCGGCGTGTGAATGTGAGCGGCATCAACAGGGCCCGGGGGCCGGCTACGCCTCCGGGCCCGCTCCCGTTTCCGCGACCGTGGACCCGGCCGGGACCCGCGGGAGCGACCCCGCCGCCGGGCTGCCGCGCACCCGCGCGTGCGACCCCGCTGCCGTGCATCCGCTCGTGCGACCTCGCTGCCGCGCACCAGCGCGTGCGACCGCCCCTACTGGCGGTATCCGCTCAGGAAGCGGCCGATACGGCTGATCGCGGCGTCGAGGTCGTCGGCGTACGGGAGGGTGAGGATCCGGAAGTGGTCCGGGCGCGGCCAGTTGAATCCGGTGCCCTGGACGACCTGGATCTTCTCGCGCAGCAGCAGATCCAGGACGAACTTCTCGTCGTCGTGGATGGGGTGGACCTTGGGGTCGAGGCGCGGGAAGGCGTAGAGCGCGCCCTTCGGCTTCACGCACGAGACGCCGGGGATCTCGTTGAGCCGCTCCCACGCGCGGTCGCGCTGCTCGTGCAGCCGCCCGCCCGGAGCGGTGAGTTCGTGGATCGACTGGCGTCCGCCGAGCGCTGCCTGGATGGCGTACTGCGCGGGCGCGTTGGGGCACAGCCGCATGGAGGCGAGCATCGTGAGCCCCTCCAGGTAGCTGCGCGCATGTTGCCTGGGGCCGGTGACGACCAGCCAGCCGGAGCGGAAGCCGGCGACGCGGTACGTCTTCGACAGCCCGCTGAAGGTGAGGACGACCAGATCCGGGGCCAGGGTCGCGGCGCTGTGGTGGACGGCGTCGTCGTACACGATCTGGTCGTAGATCTCGTCGGCGAAGACCATCAGCTGGTGGCGGCGCGCCAGATCGAGGATGCCCTCGACGATCTCGCGCGGATACACGGCGCCGGTGGGGTTGTTGGGGTTGATGATGACGACGGCCTTGGTCCGGTCGGTGATCTTCGACGCCATGTCGTCGAGGTCCGGGTACCAGTCGGCGGACTCGTCGCACAGATAGTGGACGGGCCTTCCGCCCGAGAGGGTGGTCACGGCGGTCCACAGCGGGAAGTCGGGCGCCGGGATGAGGACTTCGTCGCCGTCCTCCAGCAGGGCCTGGACGGCCATGGTGACGAGCTCGGAGACGCCGTTGCCGAGAAAGACGTCGTCGACGCCGACGTCGAGGCCGAGGGACTGGTAGCGCTGGGCGACGGCGCGGCGTGCGGAGAGGATGCCGCGGGAGTCGGTGTAACCGTGGGCCTGCGGGAGCATCCGGATCATGTCCTGGACTATCTCCTCCGGCGCCTCGAAGCCGAAGAGTGCGGGGTTGCCGGTGTTGAGGCGCAGGACGCTGTGTCCCGCCTCCTCCAGGGCGTTGGCGTGCTCGATCACCGGCCCGCGGATCTCGTAACAGACCTCGCTGAGCTTGCTCGACTGCCGGAACTCCATGCGGTGGCCTCTCCAGAAGTTGTGTTACTTGGTTTTACCAAGTAGGAGCTTGGAAAGTCCAACAATATGTCTAGACTGCGTCGCATGCCGTCACGTCCGTCGCCTCCGCCGAGTTCTGCGCGTCCTCCGCGCCGCCGAAGCTACGACCAGTACTGCGCCGCCGCCCGCGCCCTCGACGCCGTCGGCGACCGGTGGACCCTGCTGATCGTGCGGGAGCTGCTGGCGGGGCCGCGCCGCTACACCGATCTGCACGCCGATCTGCCCGGAGTCAGCACGGACGTCCTCGCCTCCCGTCTCAAGGACATGGAGCGGGACGGCCTGGCCACGCGGCGCCGGCTCCCCGCGCCGGCCTCCGCCTTCGTCTACGAACTCACCGAGCGGGGCCGGGCCTTGCTTCCCGTCGTCACCGCCCTGGCCGACTGGGGAGCCCCCGAACTGGCCGACCGCCGGCCCACGGACGCGGTACGGGCGCACTGGTTCGCCGTGCCGCTGCTGCGCTGCCTGGAGGCGACGGGTGTCACGGACATCGTCGAAGTCCGCGTTGCCGAGGGCGAGTTCCACGTACACGTCGGCGGTGACGGGTCCGGACCCGCTTACGGTGACGGCCCGGCGTCCGTCGGAGGTTCAGAGCCCGTCACACGTCTCGAACTGGACGCGGACACGTGTGTCGCCCTCAGCCGGGGAAACACCACCGTCGAGGACGGCGTACGGGACGGGCGCATCCGCGTCCGCGGTGAAGGACCCCTCGCGACCGTGCTCCGCGGTACCGCCGCTTCGACCGGCGTGGGGCCGCCGTGATGCCGGTGCCCGCGCGGTGATCAGGACAACTCCGCCGGACGCCGTACCCGGCCCGGGCGAACCGCCGGAGCGCCGGTGCCCGGCGGTGTTCCATGACGCCCACGACGAGGCGGAGACGGTGGGAGCAGCCCTCGCCGCCCGCCTGGGCATCCCGCTGTACGTCGGTGAGCGGCGATGATGGAACGGTGCGACTCGAACCGATCACCTGGGAACGGCTGACCGAGGCCGTCGCCGACCGGGTCACGGACACCAAGGCCGACGACGGCAGCCCCTGGCTCCGCATCGGCATCGACGGTGCGCCCGCTGCCGGGACGGGCGCCGCGGCCGGGGCGCTCGCCGAGGCGCTGCGGGTGCGCGGACGGTCGGTGCTGGTGGTCGGCACGGGCGGGTTTCTGCGGCCCGCCTCGCTGCGGTACGAGTACGGGCGCGAGGACCCCGACACGTACTACGACGGGTGGTTCGACACGGGTGCGCTCTGGCGCGAGGTGTTCGGGCCGCTGGAGCCGGGCGGGTCGGGGCGCGTCCTCCCTGACCTGTGGGACCCGGCCACCGACCGCGCGACGCGCAGCCCGCACCACGAACTGCCGCCCGGCGGTGTCCTGGTGGTCCACGGACCGCTGCTGCTCGGCCACTGGTTCCCGTTCGACCTGACACTGCATCTGCGGCTGTCGCACGGCGCGTTGCGCCGCCGCACCGGGGCGCAGGAGGCATGGACACTCCCCGCCTTCGAACGGTACGAGCGCGACGTCGCTCCGACGGACTCGGCGGACGTCGTCGTCCGCGCCGACGACCCGCGCCACCCGGCGTGGAACGACCCATGGGGCGGCGCCGCCGACCGCGACCGGCGGTAGGGCCTGCCTCGGAGCGCGCGACGTCCGTGCCGGGCCGCGGGGCTTCGATGCTCGCGTCGTCTGCGTCGTCTGCGTCGACTGCGTCGTGTGCGTCGTGTGCGTCGTGTGCGTCGGGCCGCGGGGCTTCGGCGTTCGAGACGTCGGGTCCGCCGCGGCGCGCCGGTCCGGCTCCGCAGGGGCGGGACACGGTCAGGACCCCGACCCAGTGGGCTCCGGAGGACGGCCGCCCGGGAAGGTGACCGCGTGGGCGCCGGCGAGGCAGCCCGCCGCCGCGGCGGTCGCCGGGGCCGCACCCGACAGGAGCGCCGCGAGGAACGCGCCGGTGAAGGCGTCACCCGCGCCCGTCGAGTCGACCGCCGTCGCCGGGACCGGCGGGACCCGGGCCGTCACCGCGCCCGCCTCCGCCACCAGCGCCCCGGCGGCGCCGAGCGTGACGACGGCCAGCGGCACATGACGGCTCAGCTTGGCTGCGGCGTCGGCCACATCGGGGAGGCCCGTGAGGAGGCGCGCCTCGTCCGCGTTGGGCAGCAGCACTTCCGCTCCGGCCGTCGCCGAGAGGAAGCGGTCCACGCCGAGGGCCGCGATGAAGCCCGCCGACGCCGGATCCACGCTCACCGGGACGCCCCGCTCGCACGCGTCCGAGAGAGCCAGCGCGGCCAGTTCCCGGCTGGAGTCCGAGAAGAAGAGGTACCCGGACAGATGGAGCCGGCCGACCCCGTCGAGCAGCGCGGGCGCCCAGTCCGCGGGGGAGTGACGGAGCGTCGCCCCGCTGTCGGTGAGGAAGGTGCGTTCGGCGCTCGCGTCGACGAGCGCGACGACCGTCGCCGTCGGCGCCTCGTCATCCGTGATCAGCATCGGGCGCACCCCGGCCCGCCGCAGCCGTACGTCGTGCCAGGACGCGGTATCGGCGCCGACCCGGCCGAGCAGCCGTACGTCCGCACAGCCCGAGTAAGCCGCCCAGCAGGCGGCATTGGCACCTGCCCCGCCCGGCAGCGTGCGTATCTCGGCCGCCGTGTCCGTACCGTGGGCGAGCGCCGAACCGTGCCGGGCCACCACGTCCGTGGCCACGTCCCCGATGACCAGCAGCGCCCCGGTCGTGGCAGGACCGGTCGTGGCAGGACGGGCCGTGGCAGGACCGGTCGTGGCAGAACGGGCCGTGGCAGGACGGGCCGTAGCAGGGCCGGTCGCGTCGAGGCCGGTCGCTTCCGGGCCGGCCGCCTCAGCGCCGGCCACGCCACGAGGCGTCACAGCGCCGCCGCGATTTGCGCCGCCAGCCGCACATTCCCGCGCACCGCAGCCAGATTGGCCTCCAGCGAGGCGCCCTCCGTACGCCGCATCAGATGGTCCAGCAGGAACGGCGTGACCGCCTGCCCGCCGATGCCGCGCTCCCGGCACTCGTCCAGCGCCTCCGCCAGTACCCGGTCGTGCAGCCGCGGGTCCAGTTGCTCGTCCTCCGGCACCGGATGAGCCACGATCAGCGCCGAGTCCGGGCCGCCCAGGGCGTCCTGTGCCCGTATCACGTCCGCCACCTCCTCCGGCGTACGGACCGTCCAGTCGACCGGTTCCCCGGAGGAGGTCAGATAGAAGCCGGGGAAGCGGTCGGTGCCGTACCCGAGGATGCCGACCCCGAGGGTCTCCAGACGTTGCAGCGTCGCCGGGACGTCGAGGATCGACTTCACACCCGCGCACACGACGGTGATCCTGGTCGTTGCCAGCAGCCGCAGATCCGCCGACTCGTCCTGGGTCACCGTCCACTCGCGGTGCACCCCGCCGAGGCCGCCGGTCGCGAATACCCGGATACCGGCCCGGGCCGCCAGGAACGCCGTGGCGGACACCGTCGTCGCCCCGCTCGCCCCCGTCGCGAGCGCCGGAGCGAGATCGCGATGGCCGAGCTTGCGTACGCCGGGGTCCGTCGCGATGCGTTCCAACTGGCTCTCGTCCAGGCCGACATGGGCCCGCCCGTCGAGCACGGCGATCGTCGCAGGGACCGCGCCCTCGCTTCTGACCAGCGATTCCAGCTCCTCCGCGACGGCCAGATTGCCCGGGCGCGGCAGTCCGTGCGCAATGATCGTCGACTCCAGGGCGACTACGGGGCGGCGTGCGGCGAGCGCTTCACGTACATCTTCGGACAGCATCAGTGTGGTCTCGGGCATGTCCCATCCCTGGCACGGCGACAGCGTGCGCAAACGTTTCTCCAGGAATGAGATCACCAGGACGTCACCCGGCACGTCACCCAGGTCGCCATCCAGGCACGTCAACGAGGTCTCCATCCAGGACGTCGCCCGGTTCGGGCCCTACGGTCCCTCAGCAGGCCTCAGCAGGCCTCAGCAGGCCTCAGCAGGCCTCAGCAGGCCTCAGCAGGCCTCAGCAGGCCTCAGCCGGGGTCAGCCGGGGTCATCCGAGGCAGCCCGGGTCAGCCCGCAGCTCCCCGGCGCCGCCAGCCGCGGCAGCCGGTCCGCCCGCGCGACCTGGATGACGGAGCGCGCATCGGGCCCCTTCGCCTCGCCCCGGTTGTACGCGACGGCGAGTGCCCCGCTCCTGGCCTGCGCGTAGCCGTACTGCGGGGTGATCCGGGTGTAGGCGGACGTGCGCAGGTCCAGCGCGTACGCGGCCTCCGGCGTACGCCAGGTGATCAGCTCACCGCTGGTGCGGAGCTGGTCGATGCCCTCGGCCGTGGGCGGCCCGGACAGCTGCGCCACCGGTGCCGGTTGCCCCGCCCGCCAGACCATCAGCGTCGGCTCCTGCTCACCCTCGATCCACGCCCACGTGGTGCCGTCGGAGGCGGGCGAGCGCACGTTGCGCAGCCGGGCGACGACATCGGGGAGCGGGGCCGGGCGCAGGGTGTCGAACGACAGGGCGGCCATCCTCGTCGTCCGGCCGTCCTCGTCGGCCTCCCGCCAGGCCAGCAGCCCACCCGCGGCGAACGGGGCGTCGAGGACGCCCGTGTGCAGGGCGCGAGGCGCTCCGCCGGAGGCGGGCGGACGGACCGGGACGGTGAAGATGGTGGCCCTTCCGCGCCCCGCTCCCTGCGCCCAGAAGACCGCTCCGTCGTGTACGACGGGCTGCGGGAGCGGGCCTGCGAGCGTGGAGCGGGCCAGCCGGCGCGTACCGCCGTCGGCGTCCCGCAGGTACAGCGACCAGGGGCTGTCGAGCGTACGGCCCTCCATGACCGCGAACGCAGTCCATCGCCCGTCCGCCGAGACATCGGCGGCGAGCAGTTGGTGCTCGACGGGGTCGGTGAACGTGAGCAGGGTGCGCGGGGCCCCGCTCCTCTCGACGAGCGCGGCCCGGCGCGTACGGCCGCCCGACAGCTGGACCACGGTCCAGCGGGCGCCGGGCCCCACGTCGGTGAGCACGGCCCGCTCGCCCGCCGGGGCGCGGAACTCGCCGGCGGCGAGGACGGACCGCCAGCTGTCGGGCATCCGGGTCTCGCAGGCGGCGCGGGCGACCGTGACCGAATCCGAAGGGTTCAGGACCGACGGCGAGGCCTGTGACGGCGACGGGTGCGACGGGTGCGACGGTGCGGATGGCGACGGCTTCGGCACCGACGGCGTCGGTCGCGACGGTGCCGGTTCCGACTGCGGGGGGCGCGCGGGCCCGGCCGAACAACCCACGCCCCCCGCGAGCAGCACCACCGTGCTCAGCAGGGCCGGGAGCGCGCGCCTACCAGACGTACCCACGGCCGCCCATGACCGTCGTGAGGGTGTCGGCCGAGATCCGGGCGGACTTCGGCACTCCGTCCGCCCACGAGATCATGCTCGTACTGACCCCGCCCACCGGGTCGAGATAGTGGACCTGGCCACCCCCCGTTTCGCTGTTGTAGCCGTCGATCGAGACCCAGTGGAAGATCTCGATGTTCGGGTGACCGACGAGGTGCGGGCCGCCCGGCACCTCCCAGACGTTGCCCGCGATCGCGTAGTCGTTGTCGGTGTCGTGGACGACGTGCTCCGCGAAGGCCTCCATGTCGTCCCCGTCCGGGCTGTACGGCAGCGACCTGGGCACGTAGTTGGCGCCGGGCAGCCGCCAGTTCAGCGCGTCCACCATGGGGTATCCGGTCGGGTCCGGCACGTCGATGTCGACGCCGTACCAGGACGTGCCGCTGGAGTCGGTCTCCAGAAGGTCCGCCGCGTACTCCTGCGACCGGCCGCTGACCTCGTCCTTGGCGGACTGGGTGATGACGAGGGTGGCGGGTCCGCACCAGTACGACGTCTCCTGCGACTGGTGCTTCCCGCCCGAGAGGACGTAGCCGGACCGGGCCGAACGGTTGTGGGCACGCCTGTACCAGCTGGCCGCCGCGGCCTCCTTCTCGGCCGTGCGCTTCTGCAGATCCGGAGTGAGCCGCGGCGTGGGGAGGGTGTCGAAGGCCGCCTTGTACATCGCGCCGGGCGCGGGCAGGGGGACGGGTTCGGTGCCGAACCGTGGGACGGGCTCGGCGACCGGCCCGGCGCCGGACGTGGTGACGGGATCGGCGCCGGATGTGGTGACGGGATCGGCGGACGCGGTGGGGCCGGCTGCTGCCAGGGCGGAGAGGAGGCCCGCGGCGGTCATGAGGGCGAGACAACGCCCTGTGCGCACTGCTGACATCGGTCGTCGCTCCTGTACGAGGTGGGGACGCGGGTAAGCGCTGTGCCATGGGCGCCGCGTGTGGACGTCTCCACCAACGTGACCCGGACCAGTGATGATGATCGGGACGGCTCGCCGGGCACCGCGGATCTTTCATCCGTAAATTCGCCCGCTAAGGTGACGCGCCATGAGCACTTCTGATCGGTCCGCCGCCACGCCCGCTTCCCCTTCGTTCGCCGTGCACATCCCGGACGCCGAGCTGGAGGTCGAACCGCTCGACCCCGGTCAGATCGTCTCCGGCGAGCCGGTCGTGACCGGCAAGGTGCTGTGGGAGTCCGAGGACGGCAAGCAGCTGCGCGGCATCTGGCAGATCACGCCCGGCGTGGTGACCGACACCGAGGCCAACGAGCTCTTCGTCGTCGTGAGCGGTCGCGCCACCGTCGAGGTCGAGGGCGGCGACACGCTGGAGGTCGGGCCGGGGGACGCGTGCGTACTGCGCGAAGGGGACCGTACGACCTGGACGGTGCACGAGACCCTGCGCAAGGCGTACCACATCAGCCTGTGACGGCCGGCTGCACGGACCGGCGTCCCGGGGCGTCCCGGGAGGCCGTTCTCACCCGCTCGCGTCGCCCCTGACAGCGGGCCGCGGCCGGGCGAGCGCGCGGCGGGCGGCCAGGGCCGCCAGCGGGAGCAGCAGGCACGCGCCGATGAGGTTGAGCCAGCCGTAGCTCGCCTTGGACACGATGACGCCCGCCGCGACGCCTCCGATGCCCGCCGTCGCGTTCATGGTCAGGTCCGAGAGGCCCTGGACCGCGGCGCGGGCGGGAGCCGGTACGGAGTCGGTGAGGAGGGCGGAGCCCGAGACGAGCCCCGCGGACCAGCCGAGTCCGAGCAGGAAGAGGCCGGCCGCGGTACGGCCGTGACTCGCCCCCGCCGTTCCGGCCAGCAGCGCGGCACACGACAGCAGACCCACGGCGAGACCGATCACCGAGAGCCTTCCCAGGCGGTCGGACAGCCAGCCCATCACCGGCGAGAACGCGTACATGCCCGCGATATGACCGCTGATGACGAGGCCGATCAGTTCGATCCCGGCCCCGTGGTGGCTGAGTGCGACCGGGGTCATCGACATGATCGACACCATCGCGGTGTGGGAGACCGCGACCGTGACGAGCGCGAGCCGCGCCCTCGCCGACTCCCGGATCGCCCGCACGCCCGCCCGCAGCGAGCGCTCCTCCTGCCCGCCCTCCCCGGCCGGCGCCAGTGCCCGCGCGGTCAGCAGCGGATCGGGTCGCAGCAGAACGGCCACGACCAGCGCCGCGATCAGGAACACCCCCGCCGCCCACAGAAACGGCCCCGCCGCCTCCGGTATGCCGAGACCGGACACGCTCCGCCCCGCGGGTGCGGCGATGTTGGGCCCGAGCACCGCGCCGATCGTGGTCGCCCAGACCACCGTGGAGATGGCCCGGGCCCGCCGGTCCGGCTCGGCCAGATCCGCGGCCGCGAACCGCGCCTGCAGATTCGCCGAGGAGCCCGCCCCGAACGCGGCCATGCCCACCAGGAGCAGCGGAAAGTTTCCGAGCACCGCGGCGAGCACCACCACGCCCGCGCCGACCGCCCCGATCAGATACGCCAGGACGAGCCCCGGACGCCGTCCGCGTGCGGTCATCAGGGCAGCCAGCGGCATGGACAGCAGCGCGGTCCCGGCGACGGTGGCTGTCGGGGCGAGCCCCGACAGCGCCTCCGTCCCGCTGACCTCCTGCGCGAGCACGGCGGCCAGCGCGATACCGGACGCGACGCCGAGTCCCCCGAGGATCTGGCTGGCGATCAGCACGGGCGCCGTTCGCCGCCGCAGTGCGGGCAGATCGACGGTGTCGGAGGCTATGGACGCGTCAGAGGATGTACTGGCCACCGCCGAAGTGTGCCAGTTACACCCATCGGTAGGGAACCGCCCGGTCCGCAGGGAAAGGGCGGCATGACCGCTCCCGCCCGCCGTGACCGCTCACCCGACGCCGGACTGCTCCCGTCCGTCGGTACCGCTTACCCGCCGCCGGACTGCTCCCGCCCGCCGTGACCGCTCACCTGCCGCCGGACTGCTTACCCGCCGCGACCGCTTCCCCCGCCGCCGTACCGCTCCCGCCGGGTCCGCCTCAGAACAGCGGCTGTGGCAGGACCCCCTCCAGCGCCAGCAGCTGCCGCTTCGTCTCAAGACCGCCCCCGAAGCCGCCCAGGCCCCCGTCGCTCTCCACGACCCGGTGGCACGGCACCACGACCGGCAGGGGATTCGACCCCATCGCCGCCCCCACCGCCTGCGCGGCGCCCGGCTGGCCCACCCGGTCGGCCAGGTCGCCGTACCCCACCACCGTCCCGTACGGAACGCCGTCCGTCAGCTCGCGCAGCACCTGGCGGTTGAAGCCGGAGGCCAGCGACCAGTCCAGTGGCAGCGCGAACTCCCGGCGACGCCCCGCGAAATACTCCGCGAGCTGTCGTATCGGCTCGGCCAGCCGGGCCGAGTCCGGTGCCTCCTCGCCCGGCTCGGCGCCGAGCCGGGCGGCCAGCTGCCCGAGTGCCCTGTCCCGAACCGCCTCGTCGGCGTGGAACACCACGCTCACCAGCCCCTCCTCGGTGACGGCGAGCAGCAGCGGCCCGATGTCCGATTCCACGACGGTCCACTCGAAGCTGTTCATGCGAACCACCGTACGGCCGCCCACCGACAGTGCCTGCGGCCTGTGGAAATCCACCGACAGGCGCAGGATGGCCACAACATGAACGGAACCGCCGTCCTGAGACGGTCGCTCCACCGTTCCCTCGCGGATAAATCTCGGCCCCGATGTTTGCTCGACGACCCGCTCGCCATACTCTCGCCCCCGGGCAAGGCTTCCTCGACGGGGGCACATGGAGACACCCGCGACACAAGGGGCGAAGGGCATAGAGGAATGCAGGGCACAGTCGACGGATTCAGTTACGGCCTCGTCACGCCTGTGGTCGCGTACCTCATGGCCTGCCTCGGCGGAGCGCTGGGCCTGCGCTGCACCACGAGATCGGTGCGCGACGGCGGATCCCTCAAGCCCGGCTGGCTGGCACTCGGCGCCACCTCCATAGGATCCGGAATCTGGACCATGCACTTCGTCGCCATGATGGGCTTCACCGTGGCCGAGGCCCCCATCAGCTACGACCGGCCGACCACGTTCGCCAGCCTCGGCGTCGCCGTCGTCATGACCGGCATCGGGATCTTCATCGTGGGCTACCGCGGCGCGACCGCGATGGCCCTGGTCACCGGCGGCACCATCACCGGCCTCGGCATCGCCTCCATGCACTACCTGGGTATGGCCGGGATGCGGCTCCAGGGGCGGCTCGACTACGACACTTCGACCGTCGCCCTGTCCGTCGTGATCGCCGTCGTGGCAGCCACCACCGCGCTCTGGGCCGCGGTGTCCGTCCACGGTTTCCTGCCGAGTCTCGGCGCCAGCCTGGCGATGGGCATCGCGGTCAGCGGAATGCACTACACCGGCATGGCCGCCGTCAGCGTCCATCTGCACGGCGCCGTGCAGACGTCCGCGGTCGGCGACTCTCCCGCAACGCTCATCGCCCCGATGCTGGTCGGCCCCGCGGTGTTCCTGGTCCTCGCCGGCGTCGTCGTCATGTTCGACCCGCTGCTGGTCATGGGCGCACCGGCGGGTCAGCAGCCCCTGCCCCGGGGCCGCACGCTCCGGGGCCGCACGGCAGGCGCGGGAGTGCCCGGACAGCGGCGTCTGCCGTCGTACGGGGAGCCGGCGAACTGGTCGGCGCCCTCCCGGTCGTCCCGCCGCTCCTCCCAGCGTTCCCGCCGGCGCTGAACCTCCCGGGACCCGGTCCGAGCAGCCCCGTACCCGGCACCTCCCCGAGCCGGGTACGTCCCCCGATCCCGCCCGGCTGTCAGTGGTGGGTCGTACGGTGGTTCCATGCGGCCCGTTTCCCAGATCGAACGCTCGATGGCGCCCTTCGAGGTCGTCAGCCCCTACCAGCCCAGCGGTGACCAGCCCACGGCCATCGCCGAGCTCGACCAGCGCATCCGCGCAGGTGAGAAGGATGTCGTTCTGCTCGGTGCGACCGGCACCGGCAAGTCGGCGACCACGGCCTGGATGATCGAGAAGCTCCAGCGCCCCACCCTCGTCATGGCGCCGAACAAAACCCTGGCCGCCCAGCTGGCGAACGAGTTCCGCGAGCTCCTGCCGAACAACGCGGTGGAGTACTTCGTCTCGTACTACGACTACTACCAGCCCGAGGCGTACGTCCCGCAGTCGGACACGTACATCGAGAAGGACTCCTCGATCAACGAGGAGGTCGAGCGGCTGCGCCACTCGGCGACGAATTCACTGCTGACCCGCCGGGACGTCGTCGTGGTCGCCTCCGTCTCGTGCATCTACGGTCTGGGCACGCCGCAGGAGTACGTGGACCGCATGGTGCCGCTGAAGCTCGGCGAGGAGATCGACCGCGACCAGCTGCTGCGCCGCTTCGTCGACATCCAGTACACGCGCAACGATCTGGCGTTCACCCGGGGCACGTTCCGGGTCCGCGGCGACACCATCGAGATCTTCCCGGTCTACGAGGAGCTGGCCGTGCGGATCGAGATGTTCGGCGACGAGATCGAGGCACTCTCCACGCTCCACCCGCTCACCGGCGAGGTCATCAGCGACGACCAGGAGCTGTACGTCTTCCCCGCCAGCCACTACGTCGCCGGCCCGGAGCGCATGGAGAAGGCGATCAACGGGATCGAGCGGGAGCTCGAGGAGCGCCTCGCCGAGCTGGACAAGCAGGGCAAGCTGCTGGAGTCCCAGCGGCTGCGCATGCGCACGACGTACGACATCGAGATGCTCCGCCAGATCGGCTCCTGCTCCGGCGTCGAGAACTATTCGATGCACTTCGACGACCGCGCCCCCGGCACCGCTCCCAACACCCTCCTCGACTACTTCCCCGAGGACTTCCTCCTCGTCATCGACGAGTCGCATGTGACGGTCCCGCAGATCGGCGCGATGTACGAGGGTGACGCCTCGCGCAAGCGCACCCTCGTCGAGCACGGCTTCCGGCTGCCTTCCGCACTCGACAACAGGCCGCTGAAGTGGGAGGAGTTCCAGCAGCGGATCAGCCAGACCGTCTACCTCTCCGCCACTCCCGGCACGTACGAACTCTCCCGCTCCGACGGCTTCGTCGAGCAGATCATCCGTCCCACCGGCCTTGTCGACCCGGAGGTCGTCGTCAAGCCCACCGAGGGCCAGATCGACGACCTGGTGCACGAGATCCGCAAGCGCACCGAGAAGGACGAGCGCGTCCTGGTCACGACGCTCACCAAGAAGATGGCGGAAGACCTCACCGACTACTTCCTGGAGCTGGGCATCCAGGTCCGCTACCTCCACAGCGACGTCGACACGCTCCGCCGCGTCGAGCTGCTGCGCGAGCTGCGCTCCGGTGAGTACGACGTCCTCGTCGGCATCAACCTGCTCCGTGAGGGCCTCGACCTCCCCGAGGTGTCCCTCGTCGCCATCCTCGACGCGGACAAACAGGGCTTTCTGCGCTCCGGCACCTCGCTCATCCAGACCATCGGCCGCGCGGCGCGCAATGTCTCCGGTCAGGTCCACATGTACGCCGACACCATCACCCCGGCGATGGCGCAGGCGATCGACGAGACCAACCGCCGCCGCGAGAAGCAGGTCGCGTACAACAAGGCGAACGGCATCGATCCGCAGCCGCTCCGTAAGAAGATCAACGACATCGTGGCCACCATCGCCCGCGAGGAGGTCGACACCGAGCAGCTGCTCGGCAGTGGCTACCGCCAGGGGAAGGACGGCAAGGGCGCCAAGGCGCCGGTGCCGTCGCTGGCCGCGCACGGTGTCAAGGGAGCCAAGCCGGCCAAGGGCGGCAAGGCGGCCGCGGCAGCCAGGAAGGGCGAGATCACCAGCGACCGCCCCGCCGCCGAACTCGCCGGGATCATCGAGGAGATGACGGACCGGATGCGCGCCGCGGCGGCGGAGCTGCAGTTCGAGGTGGCCGCGCGGCTGCGCGACGAAGTGAGCGAACTGAAGAAGGAGCTGCGGCAGATGAAGGAGGCCGGGCTCGCCTGACACATCCGGCCCGGTCGGGACCGGCACGTGTGTTTCAACACCGACACAAAAACAGACCAAGTCTCCTGCGCTGTCGGCCCGACTGCGTAGGGTGCAGGACAACCGCACACATGGACGGTTGCGGGGGAACCATGGAGAGGGGACAGCGCGTGGTGGACGTATCCAAGGGCGGTACGCCCGGGGGTCCCGGCGTCAATCTGACCAAGGGACAGGCCATCAGCCTGGAGAAGCAGGGCGGCGGCACCCTCACCGCGGTGCGGATGGGCCTCGGCTGGCAGGCCGCGCCGCGGCGCGGCCTGTTCGGCTCGCGCACCCGGGAGGTCGACCTGGACGCCTCGGCGGTGCTCTTCGCCGACAAGCAGCCGGTGGACGTGGTCTTCTTCCGGCACCTCGTGAGCGACGACGGCTCGGTCCGTCACACCGGTGACAACCTCGTCGGCGGCGCCGGCCAGGGCGGCGACGACGAGGCGATCCTCGTCGACCTGCAGCGAGTGCCGGTCCACATCGACCAGATCGTCTTCACGGTGAACTCGTTCACGGGCCAGACGTTCCAGGAAGTGCAGAACGCGTTCTGCCGCATCGTCGACGAGACCAACGGCCAGGAGCTCGCGCGCTACACGCTGGACGGCGGCGGCCAGTACACCGCCCAGATCATGGCGAAGGTGCACCGCGCCGGGTCCGGATGGCAGATGACCGCCCTGGGCAACCCGGCCAACGGGCGTACGTTCCAGGACCTGATGCCGTCGATCCTGCCGCATCTGTAGGCACAGGACACCGTTCTCACCTGACGAGCAGCTCCCGGAGGCAACCAGGCCGCCGGGAGCTGCACCGCTTACCACCGAGGGGACAGAGGCAATGACGGCCGAGCTGGTCCGGGGGCAGAACCATCCCTTGCCCCACACCCGACTGGAGATCCGGGTGTCGGCCGGCAAGCCCGTCGTGGCCGGCGCCACCCTCGGGGACGAGGACGGCCGGGTGCCGGGCATCGAATGGGTCGCCCACCCCGCCCAGCCGGTTCTCCCCGGGGTCGAGGTCTCCCGCCAGGCCACCGCCGACCACCGGCTCACCGTGGACCTGGACGCCGTATCTGCCGCCGTGCACCGGCTGACGCTCCTGCTCGCGCTGCCCATCGGGCCGGCCGCCCCGGTCCGTTTCGGCGCCGTGGCCGCCCCGTTCGTCGCCGTCGCCGGCTCCGACGGCACCGAGATCGCCAGCTACACCATCACCGGTCTGGACACCGAGTCCGCCGTCGTCGCCCTGGAGTTCTACCGCCGCCAGGGCGTGTGGAAGGTCCGCGCCGTCGGCCAGGGGTACGCGGGCGGCCTCGCCGAACTCCTCGCCGACCAGGGCCTCGACCGCGCGGGCGAGCTCTCCGCCGCCATTCAGGAGGCCGTCGCGCCCGGCCTCGCCCGTACGGTCGGGACGCCCCCGCCCCGCACCACCGAAGTGCGCCACGGCGCCCCGGCGGCGGCGAACGGCACGGCCGGCGACTCGGGCCCCGGCCCCGGACACGGTTCCGGATCGCCTGCGCAGTCCTCGAGTACGCAGTCCTCGAGTACGCAGTCCCCGAACACGCCGGCCCAGGGCCACGTCCCGGCCGACACGCCCGCCGACGGGGCTCCCCATCCCCCCGGACACGGACAGGGCCAGACCCCGGGCCAGACCCAGGGCCAGACCCAGGCTTCCGGTCCCATCAACTACTCGCACCCGGGCCGGCAGTCCGTCGCGCCGCCTCCGCCGCCCCCGGCCGCACCGCCCGCCGAGGCGGGCCGCCCGCCCACGCCGGTCGCCGGTGATGCCACCGGCTGGTCCATGGAGGAGCGGCTGTACAACCAGGTGTGGGGCATGTTCGAGGACCTCGCCCGTACGACGGCGGCGTACCGCAGCGCGGTCGACTTCGCGGAGTCCCGGCTCGACCAGGAGCTCGACCGGGCCCTCTCCGACCCGCGCAGCCGGATCGGCGGAGCGGGGGACGCCGCTCGCGAGGCGGCCCGCGCCAAGCACGACCAGCTGACCGAGCGGGCCCGGGAGGTCCTCGACCGCGATCTCGCCCAGCTGATCGCCGAGTCCGAGGTCGTCGAGCCCGCTCTGCCGCCCGCGTTCGCCCGCTGGGACAACCCCGTCTGGCACGGGTACCGCGTCCCCATGGAGATCCCGATGGCCCTGCGCCTCGGCGATCTCCATCTGCCCGAGCGCCCGGAGCTCCGCATCCCGATGCTGATCCGGCTGCCGCTGGAGCGCGGTCTGTGGGTGGACAGCGGCCGCGCCACGTCCGAGGCCGCGTCCCTGATGGACGAGGCGAAGCTGCGCAGGCTCGCCATGGACACCGCGGTCGCCCATGCCGCCCGGCTGCTCGCGGTCTACCCGGCCGGCGAGTTCACGGTGCACGTCATCGACCCGGCGGGCTCCGCGGCGGCCTCGCTCGCCCCGCTGGCGCGCTCCGGTGCCCTGGACGAGCCGCCGGCCGCGGGCGCCCAGGGCGTCTCCGCCGCACTCGCGAAGCTCACCCAGCGAGTCGACCTCGTACAGATGGCAGTGCGCGGCGGAGCGGCCGATGCCCTGCCGCCCGATCTGGACACCGCCGAGCAGCTGCTGATCGTCAATGACTTCCCGCACGGCTTCGACGACCGGGCGGTCACCCAGCTGCGCTATCTCGCCGACGAAGGGCCGGCCGTCGGCGTCCATCTGCTGATGGTCGCGGACCGCGAGGACGCGAGCGCGTACGGACCGGTGCTCGACCCGCTGTGGCGCTCCCTCCTGCGGATCACTCCCGTTCCGGACGACCACCTCGCCGACCCGTGGGTGCAGCACTCCTGGACGTACGAGCCGCCGGAGATCCCCCCGGGCAGCGCGGTTCTCCAGCAGGTGCTGGCCCAGGTCGCCGAAGCGCGGCGCACCTGGCGACGCTGAATCCTCGATGAGGCCCTGAACTGCTGACTTGACGACTTCATTACCCCCGTCTTTACCTTCCTTTGGTCTTTCCTGTACTGTTCTTTGCGCGGAGGGGAGTACTCCCCATGTGCGGCGTGCCCGTCAGTACGGACGGACATAGACCAGTCCCGGGGCGCCGGCCCGTGGTGCGGCAGCAGGCCGCCCGGGTGGAAGAGACCTCCGGCAGCGACGACGCTGATCAGTAGCCGTACGACGCCGGAGGCGCAGTGGACGTTTCATGGACCCTGTGGGTGCTGACCATTCTTGGTCTGTCCGCCCTGATCGCGGTCGACTTCTTCATCGGGCGCAAGCCGCATGACGTGTCGGTCAAGGAAGCCGGAATCTGGACGGTCGTCTGGATCGTCCTCGCCGCGCTCTTCGGCCTCGGCCTGTTGCTGGCCGGCCAGAGCCAGGCCTCCGGCGAGTTCTTCGCGGGCTTCATCACCGAGAAGTCGCTCAGTGTCGACAATCTCTTCGTCTTCGTCCTGATCATGGCGAAGTTCTCGGTGCCGTCCCATCTCCAGCAGCGGGTGCTGCTCGTGGGTGTACTGATCGCCCTGGTCCTGCGGGCCATCTTCATCGCCGCCGGCGCCGCGATCATCGCCAGCTTCTCGTGGGTCTTCTACATCTTCGGCGCGTTCCTGATCTACACCGCCTGGAAGCTCATCCAGGAGGCGCGCTCCGACGAGGAGGAGGACGAGTTCGAGGAGAACCGGCTCCTCAAGTCCATCGAGAAGAAGTTCGGCGTCGCCGACCGGTACCACGGCACGAAGCTCTTCATCCGCGTCAACGGCAAGCGTGTGCTGACCCCGCTGATGGTCGTGATGCTCGCCATCGGCACCACCGATGTGCTGTTCGCGCTGGACTCCATCCCCGCGATCTTCGGCCTGACCCAGGACCCGTACATCGTCTTCACGGCCAACGCCTTCGCGCTGATGGGTCTGCGCCAGCTGTACTTCCTGATCGGCGGACTCCTCAAGAAGCTGGTCCACCTCAGCTACGGCCTGTCGGTGATTCTCGGCTTCATCGGCGTCAAGCTCGTGCTGCACGCGATGCACGAGTCCGGGCTCCATGTCCCCGAGATCTCCATCCCGTTCTCGCTGGCGGTCATCTGCGGCGTCCTGATCGTCACCACGATCACCAGCCTCATCGCCTCCAGGAGGCAGGAGCGGCGGGAAGCCGCGGAAGTCGGCGAGACCGCCGAGCCGACGCAGAAGGAAGGCATCGAGGTCTGACCGTC
>NZ_JBSGZO010000126.1:0-19526 GCF_053611045.1 Streptomyces sp. NPDC054841
CCACCTATCGCTCGCGCACGGGACTCACAAGTCCGTCCACGGGCGAGACTGGCCGCTGGCCAGAGGCACCCACACAGCCTGGGTGGGACCATGCTGCTCGATGTCTTCCAGCACGGCGGCCCCGAGCCGGACTTCACGGGCGAAGGCCGCTACGAGCGGGTGCTGAGCAACCATCGCCTGCAGATCGCTCATCCGATTGGCCAGCCTGGATCGGGAGGCACCGGTGAGGACGAAGAGCACGCGGGGAAAGACCGGATACCAGCGGAGCCAGGCAGGACCTGCGGCGGCCGGCCTACGGCGGCCGACGGGCTGAGCCTCGTACTGGAACAGACGGGCGTACTCGATCAACTTCACGGCCAGCCGCTCGCTGCTCATGGTGCTGCGATCCACTTCCACGAACGCGCGCAGCTTCCGCCGGTGCTCGCTCTCGACGATGGTGTAGTACATGACAGCGTCGGCAACAATCCGCTCGCCCTCGCCGATGGAGTGAGACACCTCAGGGGTCCAATCCCAGGGGCCATGCTCGTGCCCGAGCCGACGGGCATCTGCGGCAAAAGCCAGATGGGCGCGCACGACGGCGAGCGTGTGCGGAGTCTTCAGCGACGCGGCCGTAGTCGAGGCGATGGGGTAGGGCGGCCGCCCCCGCAGGACAGGCAGATCCCGCGTCAGACGCGAACCTTCCTGCGTGAGATACCAGACGTGGGTACGTGAGCGGTTCCTATCCGGCAGCACCGTGCAGTCGACGAAACCGTCGGAGCGAAGCTTGTTCAGAGCGCGTGACAGCAGCTGCCGTGTCCCCTCCGGCCGCAGCATCCGGCGCAGCTGACTGGTGGTGACGATGCGGTGCTGGGCGAGCGCGGCCAGCACCTGGTGCCGCAGAGGCTCGGCGGAGCTGGGGGCCAAGCTCGTGGCCGGAGTACTCAGTGCGGGACTGGTCATGCAACATCCTCTCGACGCACGCCTGCGGCATGGGCGCTGAGCACTGGGCAGGCTCCGCGCACCGGGTCCCTCGATGCGCCGGTCACGCAATGCCGAGGCGCCGCAACGCGGTCTCCGTCAGAACCTTCGGTTGCTGATGAGGAAACCCGTGCGCCCTGACCAAACCCCCGACCACGAAGCCCCGACCGCGGTCACGAACGCGAAACAGCCTCGCGGTCGGACCGTGGTCGCCATCCATGACCCCGACCACGAGGCTGCGCCGACACACAAGGACAGCTCGCTGCGGAGTCCCGTGACCAGCTCGGCAAGGCCCGCTGGCGCACTGCGCTGAGGGCGGCACCACGAGAAGAACGACGATGGCCGGTCCGCAGCAACTACAGCTGCTGCGGGGCGCGGTGGCGAGCCGCGCCATGCCGGCCATCGTGCGACACCCGGCCCGCAAGGGACCAACGACCCGTAACCGGATGCCGCGTCTCTGGGGCGGTGGTCTGATACGCGCTCACCGCCGGGTTCTACCTTCTGGGACTGCGCTGGGCAGCCTGCTCGAGGATCCGCCGGCGTGTCCACTGTCGACGGCCGCCCTTCTCCGTGACGGCGTCGGTGGTTTCCAGCAACGGCAGGTTGCCCTGGGAGAGGCTGCTGGAGAAGGAGTTGACACTCTTGAACCCCAGCAGGGCAGCCGCCTGTGTCGCTCGCAAGAGCTCGTCAGGGTCGCCGTCGACGGGGACGTCAGGCAGCGACGGCGCCGCGCGCTTCGAGCCGGCGCGCTTACCGCGGCCGGGCCGGGTGGCCATCCAGTCCAACAGGGTCTGCACGCGCCACAGCTGCCGGCGGTAGCGGTTTTCTGGTGTGCCCAGCTCCTCGACGACGTCCGGGTCGGGGAAGTAGCCGGGGTGGTCGCGGACGAAGGTGGTGACCTGGTTGGGGTTCTTGTAGCCCAGGAACCTCGAGGCCTCCGCCGCGTTCAGCAGGTCCTGCGGGTCGCGAGAGGGCGGTGTGTGTTCGCGAAGCCTCGCCGGCGGGCGGCCGGCGAACCACGCGGTGACCTCTGCGTGGTCCCACAAACGGGCACGGCCGCGCATGTCGCGGACGTCAGGGAATCCGTTCTCGGCGCGCTCGTTGTAAAGGCCGCTGATCCTCGCGGGCGTCAGGCCCTGCTCAGCCGCGATCTCGGCAGCGTCGGCCAGGCGAGGCTCACGGTGCGAGGTCATGGCAGAGGTGTCCGTCCTGTCAGAAGGTGAGATCCGGCCTGCTCGGCTCACAACCCACATAATGGCAGGAGTTAGCGTTGGGGGTCCAGTTCGCCGCCCAGGATTTCCCGGGCGGCGAACGAAAACGAGGTCATTCCTCCGGGATCAGGCACACACCGCGGCGGGCCGCGTCCTCAGCCATCTCCGAGTAGGCCAAGGCCGCTGGGGTCATCTCCCAGTCGGCCAGGGCGAGCAGCAAGACCAGCTCATAGCGGTCCTGAGACTCGTCGCACGGCATGCCGGCCGCGTTCGCGGCCGCCACCAGATCCCCGGGGGACAGCCCGGCGAAGCGGGCCGCCACGGTGTGGCGCAGACCATCAAGGCCCTGCTGGTACAGCTCGTTCGCTTCGCGCAGGAGCAGCACCAGGTCCTCGTCGTGGCTGGCCGGTGCGGCCGCGGCGAGGTCGAGGATGCGCTGGGTGGTCGTTGTCATCATGAGCAGTATGCCTTTCAGGAAAGATCAGGGGCGCCCGGAAGTGTCAGTGGGGAGCGGCACAGCCGTCGCACGGCGCGCGACGGTCGCGGCGGGCCAGGTCGGGCTCCTTGCGAGGCTCCTTCTTCAGGGCCGCCCGAACCTGCTCCTCGAGGGCGGTGAACTCCGGGCCGTCGTCCGGGCAGACGACACCGGGATCGGGCGCCCCGCAGGTCGCGGCGTGCCGGATCAGGTCGGTGATGCGCCAGTCGGCGCGGAAGCTGTCTCCTCGCACCTGCTCGACCTCGGCGTACAGGTCGGCCAAGCGCGGCCGTCGACCTAGGGAGAGCAGCACGTCAGCCCGGGAGGCGAAGACACACAGCGAGCACGAGCAGCGGGAGGTGCCGGCCCAGTCGCCCGCGCCGGGCACCGAGTCGTACGTCCAGCAGTACGGCACAGGCGCTCCGCCATGCCACTCCTTGACCGCGTCGGTCGACCAGTCCTTCACCGGCAGCCACTCGTCCACGACCCGCGCACCGTTGACCTGCACCGTACGGAAGGCCGGACGCCTTTTACGGTCGAGCCCCTCGTCGCTGCGCAGGCCCATGACCTTCAGGATCCGCACCGGGCGGCCGAGCTCGCGCCGCAGGCGGCTGACCATCGGCGTCCAGGCGCTGGAGACCACACTCTCCTTGGCGCTCTTGCGGCAATACGGGCTGCCCATCCGCGGGAAACGCCCGTACGCCGCGATCTCAGTGAGCAGACTGTGCGGCATCCGACTCCCGTCAGGGCCGGGCATCGTGCGGGTGACCTCCATGTGCCGGTCGGCCCGCACCCCGAAGGCAGCACTCTGCAGCGTGGCGAGCTCGGACACCCCCGGGTAGCGGATGCCGCCGAAGACGACAGGCGGCCACTCCAGCACACCAAGACTGGAGTGGTACGAGATCACCCGGTCGGCCACGCCGGCGGCCCGGGCGGCCTCCATGAACACGGCCATCATCACCGCGCTGTCCTTGCCGCCGGACAGCTGGGGTGCCAGCAAGTCGTAGGAGGTCAGGTCGGGTGTGCTGGGCGGGCGGCTTGCGGTCAGCGAAGGCATTTCAGCTCCAAGGTGACGAGGACTGGGCGGTGGGACTGGGTGCGCGCGACAGCGGGCAGCGGAGCCGGAGCTCCGTCACGCCACTGCCGGCTCAGGGTCGGGACGCTTGGGGTAGGGCCGCAGGACGGGGAGACCGAGCGCGATCTCCTCCCGCTCACGGCGGGTTCGGCCGAGCCGGAACACATAGCGGTGCGCGCCGCGGTGCCGGATATTGCGGGCGCCGACCGCGGCCAGTGCCTCGCGGAGCCAGCGAGCCGGGTCACAGCCAGGCCGCGGCCGCGGAGCGCCGAGCGCGATGAGCTGGGCCGCGGCGTACTCATGACCCTGCTCCAGGCGGCGAATCTTCTGAGCAGCCCGGTCGTGGAAGACGGTGCCGTCCGGCAGGAGCTTCACCGTGCGTGCGGTTGCCCGACCCGCGTACACCGCATTCGTCGCTGCGTAGATCGTCCCCACGTGCCCGGGCATCACCAGGCTCCCGGAGGCCGTCCGGCGCGGCACGGGGTCGGCGAACGAGACGATGCCTCGTACCCCGTCGGCGAGCAGGGCGTCGAAGCAGCGGGCGAGGAACCAGCTCTCGGCATTGCCCGGGCACTCATCCAGCAGGACGAAGCGTGAGCACTCCAGGGACTCGGTGTAGGGGCGGAGCTCCGGCAGGGGTTTGGTGAGTACGGCCGTGCTGACCGGAACCCCGAACACGGCCACGCCGCTCAGCCGCCGCTCGCCTCCGGAGACGTGGTACAGGCCGTACTGGACCTTCACCGCCGGATACGAGCGGGAGTAGTGGTGTGCGAGGACGAACCCTTTGCCGGGCTCCTCCTCGGGGATGACCTCCACTTGGTAGTGCCGGGCGTCGAACCCGCCGTCGCGGACGTGCCGCCAGGAGTGCTTCCCCTCGCGCCACCGCTGGCACCAGGGTGAGGCGGTCGGCATTTCCGGCAGGTCCTCGAACGGCAGCGTCTCCTGGATCGGGAGCATCACCGTGCCTCCCCGTCCGAGGACTCCTCCGGCAGGTCGGCGTCGGAGAAGAGGGAGAACTGCCAGGCTGGAGTGGCCGCAGGCTTCGGGGCGGGCGGTGTGCGCCGGTCCGCCGGGGGCGCCGTGGGGGCGTCGTCGGCGGTGGTCTGTTCGGCGTCAGCGGTGTGCGTGCAGGGGCAGATCCACCGGCAGGGCCGCTCGCCTGGCCCGTACTGGATCACGGCGACGACGAAGCCGCCGCGGTCGGTGATGGTGCCGGAGTTCTTGTTGACGCGGGGCCCGTTGGCACTGGCGCACTGGGCGTGGTGGCCGGAGCCGCAGGGGTGACAAATGTCGCGTTCGCACGAGCACCAGCGGTGGAAGCCGCGGGGGTAGGCGTCGTCGATCTTGCGCAGCCCCTTGGTCCAGGCGTTCGCGCGGACCCAGGCGCCTTCCTCCTCGGTCATCGGGGAGGCCGTGGTGGAGGGGACCGGGTCGAGGATGCCCATGATCGAGGCGCCCACCAAACGCAGCCAGGTCGTCATGTCTTGTCTCCAAACAGGGTCGGGGCGGCGTGGAGTTCTTTCATCCAGGCCAGGAGGCGGGGGAGGTTGGTGTCGGGCCCGAAGGCGAGGTAGGTGCCGTCGCAGCTCGTGCAGCCGAAGGCCTGCGCGATGCGCAGCCGCCGGCGAGAGTTGACGCGGCCCATGTGGACGGCGAGGCCGTGCTCTCGGGCCTGCAGGGCCAGGCGGTGGGCGGCCGGTCCGGTCTTCCACTCGGTGGAGCCCGCGAGGAACAGCACGTCGAAGGAGCCCCAGGGGATGAGGCCGTCCTCGCTGCCGTCCTGGGCGGCGAAGGCGGCGGGGATGCCTAGGGAGCGGATGGGCTCCAGCCACGGCAGCGACTCGGCGAGAGTCGCCGCGGCGTCCATGGGGACGTCGGGGGCGACGGCCCACAGGCAGCGGTCGCGGCCGTAGCGGTCGACGGTCGCCTTGAGCCAGGCGAACCAGGCCCCGGCGCCGGGCCAGCCCTTGCCGAACTTGCCGTTGTCGCAGGCGTACAGGGCGCCGGGCGGGATGACGTTGCCCTGGGCCGGAGTCGTCATGCAGCCGAGGAGGCCGGCCTGCATCACGGCCCTTACGTCAGCCCCGGACGGCGTGGCCAGGTACAGCACGGCGAGGGAGAAGCAAGGCACGAGCAGGGGCTAAGGACATGGGTGTGCGCATGGGAGGTCCTTCCGGACAGGAGGTGAGGGGCGGTTCAGGCGAGCGGGAGCTGGGCGGCGGAGCCCGAGACCAGGGCGTCTCACTCCCGCTCGAAGTACTTGTCCTGCTTGTCGATCACGCGGGCGGGTGCGGTGGCGAAGAGCTCCTCCGCCATCGGCCACGCCGTGCCGCGAGGGCGCACCCAGGACCGGGCGCGCCCGTACACCGGGTCGTGCTCGACGTCGACGCGGTGTCGCTCGGACGTGGAGATCAGCCGCCGGGCGAGCTGCTGCGGGCGGCCGATGTCGACGCGCTCGGTGGAGCGCATTACCGGGCGCCGCTCTCCGGACGCGGAGAGCAGGAACAGGCGGCGCACGTGGTAGAGCGCCCATGGCATGTCGAGTTCGCGCTCGAACGCCTCCAGGCACGCCCGGTCCCGCGGCTGAGAGCGGTCGAAGAACCCCAGGAGACTGCCGGTCTTGCCGTACAGCATCGCGTCCACCGGTCACCGACCTCGCCCTTGGCACGCAGGCTGCACTTGCGCACGCTGGCCTGCTGGGGCACCGTGCCGACGGACTCCATCTCGTCCCACAGCGTCCACAGCCCTCGGGCGAACAGCCGCTCCGGGTGGCGGGAGTCGTCCAGGACGGTGATCCCGTCCGCCTTCAGGTGCCCGGCCCTGGCCAGCTGGACAAACCGCACTCCGCGCTCGCGCAGCAGCGGGAGCATGAACTCCTCGCACAGCAGCCGCGTTTCGGGCCACTCGCTGCAGGTGGCCATGTAGAGGACGGCGGTGCGCTCCAGGTCGATCCCGTGCGCGGCGGGATCGGTGAGCATTCGCGCGAGGTAAGCGGTGGAATCGGCACCGAGGCCCCAGTTGATGACGGTGTCCAGGTCGTCGGCGGCGGTGAGGCCGGGAAGGGAAGGCGTGTACGCGGTGCGGGGCATGGCGGTTCGTCACTCCTTCGCGGCTGGGTCGGGCAGGGGTACGGCAGGGACGATGAGGACCAGGGCCTCGGCGAGCCACGGGTCGCAGGTCGGCCACGGGTGTCCGTTGGAGAGCACGACCACCGGTCCGGGCTCGTGGGTGAGGTGGCAGCACACGCCGCACCCGCAGGCCGGGTCGTAGGGCTCGGGGTGGGCGGTGTACTGGTCGTTGAAGTAGTCGGCGCCGCGCAGGGAGACGGCGGCCAGGATCAGGTCGCCGTCCACGACGTCGCCGGCCCGGGCCACGCGCGCGTGAACGGGGTCCTGGAGCAGCGGGGCGTGGTCGGCGTCGTCGGGGTAGGCGGTGACGACGGCCTCGAAGAAGTCGACGTGCTCAGGCACGGCGCGGTCCTCTCCCTGGGCCCGTGCCCGACGCTGAACTGCCGGGCACGGGAGGCGGTTGGGTTTCTCAGAGCAGGGCGAGCGCTCGCTCGGGGTCCGGGCAGAGAGCGGCGCGCTGCTCGGCGAGCAGGCGGGCGCTGCCGCTGGAGCGGACGTCGCCGTCGGCGGGCGCGGCGAGTAGAGGCCGGTTCAGGGCGACGGCCGACTCGGCGGTGTGTGTCGCCTATGTGTGGTCCAGGGCCTCGATGAGGATCACCGCGCGGGCGAGCGCGGCCACCAGTTCGGCGCTGGCCTTGAGCGTCGTGCCGCTGGCTGCGGTGCCGGGCCGGTAGAGGCTGACCACCGCACCGCCGCTGGCGGGGATGGAGCTCAGCAGTTGGGCGTGGTCGTGCGGGTGGGCGCGGTCCAGGCCGCGCGGCAGGACCGCGAGCGTCGCCCGCCCTGCCTGGGCGGCGGCCCGGTGGGCGGTGGAGTCGACGCCGTACGCGAGCGTCGCGGTGACCGTGTGACCGGCCTCGGCGACGGCGGTGGCGAAGACGTGTGTGCGGGTGATGGCCTGCTCGGTGGCGTTGCGGTTGCCGGTCACGGCAACGGCTTTGGCGGTCAGCTGGGGGAGCTGGTCGTGTCCGCGGACCCACAGGCCCAGCGGGCAGGCGGGACCGAGGTCGGCCAGGGCGGCGGGCCACACGTCGTCCGAGGGGATGATGAACTGGCAGGTCAGCTTCGCATTGGCGAGTTCGTCGCTCGGCTTGTACTGGGCCAGGCGGGCGCTGCTGTCGAGGCGTACACGCTGCTGCCAGACCTCGGCGGGGGAGTACCGGGCGAGGTCGGCGGTGACCTGGTCGGGGGTGAAGTGGGCGGAGAGCGCGGCGCGGGCGGCACGTTCGGGCAGGGTGCTCTCGGGCATGGCGGCCTTTCGGGCAGGGCGCGGCACCGGCAGGCGAACCGGTGCCGCGCCGGGGTGGGCGGGTGAAGGGGAAGAAGAGGGAGGGAGGGTGTCAGCGGCCGACGTGAAGGGGAGTACCGCCAGCGGCTGCGCTGGAGGTGCCGGTGTCGGACCACCAGCCGGAGGACCTTTGCTCTTCCCACCAGGCGGGCGGGTTGCCCGGTCGCCTGGTGGCCGGTCGGGGTGTGCTCGGCGCTGCGGGCTGAGGCTTTGAGGGCGGGCTGACCGGAGCGGCGGCGGCCGGGCTGGGCAGGCTGGTTTCGGTGTAAGCGATGCGCTGGCGCAGGCTGAGGCCGAGGTCGTCGACGCTCAGGTAGATGGTGTTGTCCTTGATCTCGGTGATGCGTCCCTTGACCAGGACGCTGACCCCGTTGACGAGGGACTCGGTGGCGTTGCGGGCGAGGTCCCGCCAGGCGGTGCACACGTAGGAGATCGGGGTCCCGTCCCGCCATGTCTGTGTGGCGGAGTCCCACTGCATGGGCACCTCGGTCAGGCGGAAGCGGCAGACGGCGATGCCGGATTCGGTGAAACGGCATTCGGCGTCGCTGGCGACGGTGCCGGACACGTGCGTGATGGACGGGGACATGCGAACACCTCCTACATCAAATAATAGTGTGTTTTGAGGGTGGGTCAATCCCCCCTCGGCCACTGCACCCGGCGGACCAACATCCGCAGCCGCTTCCGCCACCCCTCGGCCGCCGCTCGCACCGGCGCGGCGCCCGCGCTGAACACCGTGGAGTCCCCGACCTCCACATGCAGCGGCACCGTTTCGTCGGGACGGATCAGCCGCTCGTCGGTGGTGTCGAGATGCACCGATACCCGCACGGCCTGCATGCCGGCGTCCAGGTACGCGAAGACCAGAACGCCGGCGACCTCGACGCAGGGCAGGCCCTCGTCGTCCGGGCCGGCCTGTGCGTGGAAGACGGCCGCGCTGTTGACCTCGGCGCAGACCTCCTCGCACGGGAAGCGGAAGTCGTGCGGGGCAGGCGTCGTCCGCGCGTACCGGCCGATGCCGTCGGCGTACAGCGAGTAGCCCTCGTCTCCGCGTTCTGCCTTCGGCCCGAAGTAGAGGTCGACGGCCGCCCGGTCGTCGAGGGGAGGGCGGTCCGGGAAGCCGTCCGCTCCTCCCACGTCGTCCCAGCTGCTGCGGACGTGCTGCGCGAGAGAGGCCAGCGCGGAGCCCTCGTCGGTCCAGAGCGTCACCGCGTCCTCGTGGCGGTCCCAGCGGCGCAGCACCCAGGCACTGCCCGCAACCGTGAGTGCCACCGGGTGGGTGAAGTCGAAGCGCGCGAGCCACTCGCCGAGGATGTCGACGGTGCCTGCGCCGGGCCAGTAGTCGGTGCGCTCCTGGAGCTCGTTCATCTGCTCGTACAGGTCGATGATGGCTTCCCCCTCGGGCGTGGCGGGGTCGGGTGTGATCACGGCAGGCTCCTCAACGGAGGGATGGCGGGGCAGGTGGGGGTCACGGCTGGCCGTCCAGGAGGCCGTGCAGCAGACCCATCAGGCGTTCCTGATCGGGCGTGAGCGCTGCGGTGCGCAGGACGCGCCTGCGCAGGACGGGCACGCTGGTGCTGATGCCCGAGGGCACATCGGGCCGGTCGGGCGGGAAGACCAGGCGGTAGTTCCGTGTGTGGATCATCCACGCCTCGTACCGGTCGGCGGGGCTGCCGCTGCGGGCAGCGTGGCCCTCGTCGGGCGAGCCAGACGGGCACGGGCACGACGGATCGGTGCAGGGCCGTCCGGCGGGGTGGCTGGCCAGGACTGGGCTGCGGCGGTAGTGCGTGGCTGTGCCGTTGAGCATGGGGCAGTGCGCAGCGGCGTAGGGCAGGCACTCGGGGTGTAGCGCGGGTTCGGGGGAATGGCCCTGGGCCGCGTCGGCCGGGCGGACGATCAGGAAGCACCGCTCGTCCAGCGGCTGGCCGCAGATCTGGCACAGGCGTCGCAGGAAGGCGGTGCGGGACCGTTCGGCATCCAGACTGCCGAACGCCGCATGGCCGTCGTGGATCAGGGACACCCATGGCACCACCAGCCCGCCTGCCAGAGGCCGGCGCGCACAGCGTTGGGGTATCGAGTGCATCTGTCACTTCCTTCGGATCGCAGGAGCGCGCGGCTGGGAGCGATGACGGCCGGTGCCGCCGGGCTTCAACTGCTCGCCGGTGGGGGAGGGTCGGCGGGACCGCCGGTCAAGAGCGCTTCCCAGCGGGCGTAGCGGCAGTCGGTCGCGTCGTGCAGGCGCAGGTGCAGCCAGCTCATGCCTTGTCCGGCCCGGATGACGGCCTCGGCGCCGATGGCCGCGGCCCGGGGGTACACCGTGCCGTCGTCGGGGTCGGCGACCGCGACGATCAGGCCCGGGCGATGGGGCATGTGGCGGAGCGTGAAGTCGGTGTAGCTGCGGTCGTCCAGGAGCACGAGCGGGGCACGCTGGTACTCCTCGGCGCTGAACAGAGGTGACGGCATGTGCCGGAGGGGGACCGGACACGGCAAGAGGCCGATGGGGTCGTTGCCGAGAGCGTTGCTGATGACCAGCACCGTTTGGTGCGGCCGCTCCTCGGGGGCTTGTGCGGAATCGGACATGGTGGGGTGACACGTCGCTTTCGTGGGACGGGGGGTGGGACAGCCGAGCGGGCTGTCCCGCCCCGCGCGGGTCCGGTCAGCCGAGCGGGTAGAGCACCAGCGCCGGGGCGGCGTTGTCGGGGATGCCGTCGGCGTACAGCTCGCGCAGTTCCTTGTCCCTCTTCAGCTCCTCCGGCAGCGGGAAGACCTCGCCGACGAAGTCGTTGTAGGTCGGCGCGTAGCGGGAGCGGCTGTAGCTGGCGAACGGCGAGTAGGCGTTGCCCTCGACGTCGCGGGAGAGAACGACCAGGGTGGTGCCGGGGAGCTTGCTCCAGTCGCTGCGGACCAGCTGGCGCAGCACGGCCAGCGTCAGGGGGCGGTCGGGGGCGTCGGCGTCCGGGTCGGACGACGTCGCCTGCTGCATGTCGGTCATGACGGCCTTTCGCGTGCGGGCCGGGCCGCGGGATCGCCCGGCCGATGGAATGGAGCCGGGAGGCTCCTGCTTGCGTCGCGCCGTCCCACTGCCGGGGCGGCGTGACGTAGGCCCGGTCAGTCCTCGATCAGTTCCAGGCCGGAGACCGGGACGCCGTTGCCGGGCAGCCGGAAGCGCCGGGTGTCCTCGGGGATGGGGTAGCGGGGCTTGCCCGGCTCGCCGTTGCGGGGGTCGGTGCGCAGCCGCTGGGTGGACTCCTCGTCGAGGATGAAGCCCGCGCGGGTGCCGGTGCGGTTGCGCTCCTGCACCGTGCCGGTCAGGCCGCGCAGCAGCGCCGGACGCAGTGAGTCGGTGATGCGCGCCCGGCGACCGGGCAGGATGCCCGCGTGCGCGGCCTTGTCGAGCTCAACGAGTCGCAGCGCTGCGGCCTCCTGGACCTGGGCGACGGCTCCCGCGTTGGGCAGCTGCCGGATGAAGCCCCGGACTTCGTCGATGGTGACGGGCATGCTGTTCTGCCTCTCTGTGACGAGGGGATGGGGAACCGGCCGGGCACGGGCGTGCCCGGCCGGGGCTTGAGGGGGGGCGGTCAGGCGTCGGCGTCGGGCCGGTGGCTGGCGACGGCCTGCTCCTCGACCTCGGACAGCCGGTAGCTGCCCTTGTCGTCCTGACCGAGCTTCTCCAGGAGCAGGAGGTAGGCAGCCTGCTGCGGGGTGAGGTCCTCCCACAGGAAGCGGACCTCCATGCGGGCGTCGTTCCAGCCCTTCGGCTCGCGCATGTCGCGCTCGAATGCGGCGGCGACGTGCGCGAACAGCACGTGGCCCAGCCGGGCCTTGGTCAGGGTGACCAGTTCCGACAGCCGCACCCGCTCGAACGGGGTCTCGGGCAGCTTCACGCCCAGGAGCTGGGCGATGTCCTCGGCCTCCTGCCGCTGTGCCCACTTGCCGTAGAAGCGGGGCAGGTCCAGCAGTACCCCGGCCGCGAACCGCCAGGCCTCTTCCGGCAGGGCCTTGCTGCCGCGCACCAGGCGGGTGACGAACTCCTGGCGGGGACCGGCGGCGGCCTTCCAGGCCCGGTTGCACGCGGTGACGCGGGCTCGCTCGGCGGCCCTCTCCTCGTCCTCGGCCGTCTTCTCCGGCTTAGGCTTCGGGCGCGCCTTGTGGCCGTACTCGGCCGGGTCGGCGCAGAACCACACCGGCTGGTGCTCGTCGTCGAGGCGGGCGCTGTGACCGGGGCACTCCTTGTGGTTGTCCTCGGCCAGCGGCCTGCCCAGGGGCGTGGTCAGCTCCGACAGAGGCCGGGCGGTGTCCTTCTCCCCATACGGCACCCGCGTGGGCAGCAGGGGGATGCCTGCCTTCTCCAGCGCCGCGACCGCTTCCTTGCGGACGGCACGGTCGGCCTTCTCGGCCTTGAGCAGCGCGAGCTCCTGGTCCCAGTGACCGCGCCCACCGCCCTCCTCTGCCTCGTCGCGGGCCACGGCCCGCAGCAGGCGGCCCTCGGCATTGGGCACGTCGTCGACTTCGGCGAGCATGGCCATCTGCTCAAGGTCCATGCCTCCGGCCGACGCCCGGCGCAGGGTGGCGTCGTCGAGCTGCTGGGCCGACTTGGCCTGCTTGGCGGCGTTGCGGCTGACACCGAGGGCCTTGCTGGCCGCACGGCGGTCGACCTCGCTCATGTCGATCAGGGACAGCTCCTGCGCCCGCAGGGTGTCGCGCGCGCTCATGCCCTCGCGGTGGTCGTTCTCGACCAGAGACAGGAACCGCGTCCAGCCGTCGCGGCCGACCAGGTCTTCCCGCAACTGCGCCTTCACCGGGCGCACCGGACGGCCGTCCGCCTTGGCGGTGGCGTTGGCGACCTGCGCCGCCTGCGCGCGCCTCCAGCCCTTGAAGACGCCGTAGGTGCCGTCGGGCCGGGGCCGGACACTGATGGCTTCCTCGACGCCGATCTCCTTGACGGAGGTGATCAGCTTCTCGTCCGGCTCGGTGTCGTGCTCGCGGGCGTTGCACTCGTCACGCACCAGCAGCGCCGGGTCGAGGTGGACGATCTGGGGTACGGCCTCCTCGTGTGCGTCGGTGGTGTCGGTCTGGGTCGAGACGGCGGTGGCCATGTGGCTCTCCTTCTCCTTGCCTCATCGGCGAATCGGTTCGGCGGTGGGCGGTACCCCTCGCCACACTTCGAATAATAGTGTGTTCTATCGTGAGGGCTAGATGCCCCCTGACCTGCGGAAACGTCGGGCGGTCGGAGTTCTGGGGCGTGGCTCAACGCCCCGCGCCCGGCGCCGGTTCGATCTGACTGGCGCGGGACGGGGGCTCGATGCTTCTTACAGGTTGATCAGTTCGGCGTAGCGCTGGCGTGCGCTGCTCTCGTTGGCATGAAACACGTCGACGTCACCACAGCCGGCGTTGACGCGTGTGGCCCATGTGTCGTTGATGCGCATCAGCAAGACCGTGCCGTCGGTGTCGGTGTGCGACTCGACGATGGTCCAGCCGTCGTGCGTGACCTGTTCACGCACGACCTTGGCCACGGCCGCCACTGCGGCGGCCGTGTCCGCCTCGAATTCACGTCCCTCGTCGTGGGAGTTGTACACCTTCCGGATCTTGTCCACTCTGTGGTCCTGCCAGATGGCCTGCCACGAAGCATGCTCCTGCGGCGGGTGCAGCGTGCGCACCTCGGTTCCGTCGGTCGTGGTGCCGCTGATCACGATCTCCGACCCGTCGGGGAGCGGCACCACCACGTACGTACCAGCACCGTCGCGTACGGGTGTGTAGCGAATCCATGCGGCGCGCAGGTGGTCCAGCAACCGCGCTTCGGCGGTCCTTTCGTTACGGCGGCGTCGGGGCATGACGGAACTCCATCCTGCGCAAGGGGGCGGAAGGGCTGGGCGGATGCCCGGCCGGGGTGCGGTGGTCAGCGGGTGGGCCGCGGCGTATAGGAGGAGAAGACGTAGTGGCCGAGCTCGCGCAGCGCGCCGGCGGTGAGCTCCACGGCTGCGGGGCTGCTGTTGGTCTGGCGGGTGTACGCCTCGATCTCGCTGTTCCAGGTGAACCCCCGGACGGTGAGGGCCTCTTCAGTTCCGGGCGTGAGGTCAAGGGAGGACTCGGGGGCGGCGACGAGTCCGTGAGCGGGGTGGGGCACGACCAGGAACACCAGGTTTCCTTCCGGTGTGGGGCCGCCCCGGCCGGGGCGGCCCCGCGGGTCAGGGCGGACGGGCAGTCAGCGGGTGACGGTGACGGTGTAGTCGGCTTCCAGGACAGCGAGGGCGGCACGGATGGCGGCGCGGGTCTCCGGGCTCGGCACCGAGTACGGGAAGTCCAGGGCGTGCACGGCGTCGTCCAGGTGGTCGTCGGGCATCGGCAGCACGTACCCGCTGCGGTAGAGGGCGACGGCGGTCGCGGTGGCGACGCGGCTGCGGTTGTAGGCGACGGCTTCCCCGGCGCTCGCGCTGTTCCCGAAAGCTTCGCTGGCGGTGGGGGGCAGAGCGGCGATACCGGCTGCGAAGAGGCGGGCGGGAATGCGGAGACGGGCCGGTCGCAGGGCGCGGCGCAGTGCTCGCAGCATGGTGACTCCAGGGGGCTGGTGTGGTCGGTGGGGAGGGGGCGCGGTCGGTGGGGGCGGCGCCGACCGTGGCGAGTCGGTCAGGATGTGGTGGTCCACAGGGGGTAGCCGGAGCGGATTTCCAACGTCCAGCCGCGCCCTTGGAAGACGGGGGTGTAGGGGGCGCCGCAGTGGCCGGTGACCATGTCGCAGAGAGCGCGGGTGGACGGGTGAGCGCTCAGCTCGGCGGCCTTCGCAATGACGGCGCACGGCACGGCGGCGGTGCGCTCCACAGCTGCAGGGCTGTTGCGGGACTGCGGGCATACGTTCCGATCCCGCTGCCCCAGGTGAATCCCTGGGCGGTGGGGGACTGCTCGGTGATGGGTATGGGGCCAACGGCGGACTCCGCGACGCTGAGGGCCACCACCCCGCAACATCCATAATAGTGCGTCCATGGAGGTTGGGAACCCACCCCTGGCCTGCCCCTTTCACTCCCGTGACGCCTGGGCGAAAGCGGCCAGCATGGGGATCACCGAGTCGGGACGGCTGGTTGCTTCGACCTGAACCCACTCCCCGGAGGGGCCGACGACTGCACACACGGTGTCGACGTGGACGGGGCCACGCTCCCCGGGCGGCCTGGAAGCGTGCTGCCAGACGATCCGGGTGCTCCGGTGCTCCTCCTCGACCCGTGGCCCAGGGAGTGCGCCGGCCACGGCCTCGGCGACGGCGTGGCGGGCGCTGGCCTCCGCCTGCTGACGGGCGGTGAGCTCGGTGGCCAGCTCTACGGCCTGGGCGTGCAGCGGGTACAGCCGCCTGGTGATCTCGCTTGCCACATGCCGGGCACTGCTGGCCGTGACCCCGATCGACGATGCCTGCACCTGGGTCTCACCCGGAATGGCCGCGTAGATCTTCAGTCTGCCGGGACGTTGGCGGTCGGGCTGGCACAGATGCAGGGCGCGGCCGTCCCCGTCGGTGACGAGCCGTGCAAGGCCGCGCCGGAACTCGGGCAGCGGGGCCGTCCGGCAGTGCGTGCCCAACTGACGGGCCACCTCGTCGGCGAATGCGTCGAACTGTTCCTGACTGGTCAACTCCTGGGGCATGGCGGCCTCTTCACTCCTTCGGGCGGCTGGTGGGAGTGCCCCCGGTGTGGGGCGCTGCCGCGGCCTGGTCGCGACGCTCGGCGTCGTGGCGTGCATCTTCAGCGGTGTATCCGGTGTCGCACCACGGGCGACAGAACTGTCCCTGCGGGGCTCCGGAGGTCTCGCACCGCTCGTCGAACTCTTCAGGGCGAAACGGCGGCGGGCTGCTCATGCCTGGAACTCCTTCCTGGGGCGCGCCTGCGCTTGCTTGTGTGGGTGTGGCGCCGCTGGTGGGTCGACGGGGCCCGCGGCTGCCGCAACGGGCCCCGCTCGGCAGGTTCTGGTCAGTCGCCGAAGTAGCAGGTGCCGGCTTCCGGGTGACCGTGGGGACGGATCCGAAGGTGGAGACCCATGTGCGGGATCTCGTATCGGTGCTCCCGGTAGTCGGCCCACCACTGGGTCTCGCGGTTCCAGCGGCGGTGCGCGGCAACGCGGCCGTAGAAGTAGCCGCCGAGTCGGACACCACGCTTGTCGTCGGCGTCGACGTCGGGGCTGGTGAGGATGACGTCGAAGATCACGCGGAGGGTGCGGGCCTCCCAGGAGTCCGCGGCATAGGTGCGCGACTTGGCACCGGCGCCCCGGTGGTCGACGATGTCGCGGCGGGACGACGTGTTGAGAGCGGCGGTGATGTCGTCGGGCAGCAGGATGACGGTGATGCCGTGAGTATCGGCGGTCACCGTGACCTCGTCCGGCGCCACTTCACGGAGAGTGCTCGACGTGGAGCTCATGCAGGGGCCTTTCCAGGTGCCGGGCGGACGGGGTTGGCGGTCGGTCAGGGACGGCCAGACGGCCGGGGCTTGCGGTACCGGTACAGGAAGCGCGCAGCCCATATGCGGCTGGTGAAGCCGGGGATTCCGCCGCCGCTGCCGGGGTGGTCGCCGGGATACTCGGCAACCCACTCGCAGCAGTGCGGGTCGCGCCAGACGATTCCGTAACAGGCGCTGCGCTCCTGGCGGTCAAGGACCCGGTAGCCGAGCGAACCGGGTTGGCGGCGAACGTGAACTCGTCAGGCATCGCGGCCCTTCGGTCCTGGGTGCGGGAAGGGGCGGTGAGGGGAGGGCCCCCTCCCGCAACATGTATAATAGTGGATCTGCGGGGGTTGGGAACCCACCCCTGACCTGCTCCTTCGTCGCGTCCGGGCGACGGCGGGAATGCACCGGCCTGGAGGGCAGGCCGACTCCCGGGCCTGGTTGGCTGCCGGGTATCAGTTGGTCGAGCGGGCCATCCGAATCAGCGTGTCCACCACGGTCACCGGCTCGTCGGTCAGCGTGACGGTGACGCGGGAGAACGCCAGGCTGGCGCTTCCGCGCGTGTCGTCGGTGACAACGCGAAAGGCGATCTCGTGTTCCTCCTGCTCCTGCTCCCGGAGTTCGGCGAGCGTGGGCCATGGCTCGTCAAGGCACTCGCACACGTCATCGTGGCGGCAGTCGTCGCGGTCTTCCGCCCATGCACGGATCTTCTCGTAGGCGGCTGGGGTGAGTCCCAGCAGCGTGACGTGGGCGCGGTCGCCGTGCGAGGTGGACAGGACGTGCGCCGTGAACATGGGGGAGGTGACCCGGCACCAGGCATCGGGACCTTCCCCCCGCCACGCGCGGTGGATGCTGCCGCGGTCTCCGTCCGCCTGGAGCAGGATCAGGGCAGCGGTGTGCGCAGCGGCCATACATGCCGCACGGGCGGCCTCGCTGGCGACGCGCAAGCTGGTCGACGCGGCTTCGGACATGGTGGTGGAGAGGTCCATGAGGGGGCCCTTCCGGGGCGTGTCCAGATGCGGTAAGGGGGCCAAGAACAGCGGTGGCGCAGGGGGCCCGGGCCGGTGCCGGGGCCCGCTCACCAGTAGGCGCTTGCGCCTCGGTGTCAGTGGGCGCTGACCATGGCAGGGCGCCGGCCGCGTGGGCGGATGCGCTGCTGGGCGCGCAGGGAGACGGCTTCAGCCTGGGCACGGCGGGCGTGGTCGTGCTCGCGGGCGGCTTCGGTGAGGCAGTAGGGAGCCAACCACTGCATCACGTCGACGTGGCGGGCCAGCGAACCGGGGAAGTCAGCCAGCATCAGCAGCAGCACCGGATGCGGGCAGACGGTGAGCCATCGCGCTGCGGTCCACCAGGCGGCCACGGCAGCTCGCCGCGCGGGGTGAGCGGCACGGGCTTCCCCTTCCAAGCGGGCGGCATCGGCCTGGTGATGGGATGCCGACCAGGTGAGGAAGCGCAACAGGGCGGGAGTGTCGCGCTGCCGGGAGGCGTCCAGGATCACGGGCAGGTCGTCGCGCTGGGCGACGTGCTCGGCGCAGGCTCGCAGGACGGCGGTGAGCGTCGCTGCGGTCTTCTCCGACGGTGCGTGTCCGGCGGCGGACTCCATCGGGTACACCGACACCTGGGGGCGGTCGGCGTTGTCGCTGTAGAGGGTCAGGCTGCCCCGGAAGCCGGTGCGGCTGCGGGAGAGCCGCGGCAGGGCGTCGTCCGGGGCGGTGACCTGAAAGGCGTTCACGGGGCCGAGACAAGCGCGTACGGCGGTGAACTGGTCCCAGTGGCGGGGGTGGTGCGTGCCGGTGACGTGCACGCTGCCACGCATCGCCCCGCCCAGCTCGAACACGACGGCGTCGTCCTGGCGGGGGCCGGCGGTGGCACGCACGGTTCCGGCGGGCGTTTCGATGGTCAGGCTCGGGCTGGTCATGGGCTGCGACTCCTCGGGGGTCGACTCGGTGAGCGGGGGCCTGCCGCCCCGCGCTCGCCGAAGGGGAGAGTGCGGGCGTCGGGGCGGCAGGTCTTCGGCCAGTGGCGCGCTGGCCGGGTTGGCCGTCAGCCCCCCGGGGCGGGGGGCGGGAACGGCGTCTGTGGGTTACGCCTGCGGCGGCTTGTGGCGGTGCAGGTTGCCGCGCTCGGTCAGGCCGATTCCCGCGCGACCGCACGGGCAGTCGGCGTAGCGGCGGCCGTGCAGGCGGAAGAACTTCGGCCCTGCCGCGTTGGCATTGAGGGTGCGGAGCGTGCCGGGGGCCGGAGTGGTGTTGGTGCAGTAGCCGTTGGCGGTGACGGCGGGCGTGTCAGGCACGGGGCTGCTCCTCGTCGGTGTCGTGGATCTTGGGCAGGATCGGGGCGTTGTAGACATCGCGGAGTACAGCGGAGACGTCGGGGCACGGGATGACGGCGTCCTGTAGCTCGGCCGTGTCCATGGGGTGTAGCCACCCGTTCCGTACGGTCCAGCCGCACGCACGGGGGTTGGGCTCGGCGGCCGTGGTGGCGACCAGGACGGCGCTCCGGACGGTGCTGCCCTCCAGCGCGAACACCAGCAGCGTGCGCAGGGCGTCGAAGTCGTCCTCGTCCAGCACTGCTAGGCGTAGCGGGGCGGTGCCGACGGAGAGGTCGGTCCGGCCCGCTACAAACGTGTCGTCGGTCCGCTCGACCACGAGATTGATCGTGTGTTCGCCGTCTCCGAGGGCCTGCACCAGGGCGGCAAGCGCGATCAGGGTGCGGCTCATGGCGGCCGCGATGGCGGCATCGTCGGGGCGTATCAGCTGCGGGCGTGCGGGCATTTGGGCTCCTTGCGGAACGGGGGCGGTGAGCGTGGGGCGGTGAGTGCTGCGGCTGGCGCACTTACGTCCGGGACGCAGCAGGCGTCGGCTGGGCCCGCGCGGAGTGCTCCGCAGGCGGGCCGCGCTGCCGCTGTGCGGCATCGCGGCGCCGGCGGCGGCGCGCACCCCTGGCGAGGAGCGCGCCGCGCTCTGGGAGGTGGGCCTGTGCGGGCC
>NZ_JBSGZO010000127.1:0-19516 GCF_053611045.1 Streptomyces sp. NPDC054841
ATACGCCCAGTATGAGGACGACCCTCCGCCTTGCGATGCACCGCATCTGACGCCGCGCGCTGATCCACCGGGGATTACGGGACAGCCCTTAGGCGCAGAAAGAACGCAGAATGACCCAGACAAAAGGGTTGCGGCGGTACCGGGTGGTACCGCCGCTGGCATGTCGGCCCAGTTACCAAGCGTCCTCGATATGTTGCCCATCAGGTCGGGAACTTTGCCCGTCACCTGGTGCGGCTGGCCCGTAATCGACGGGTCGACGTCGCGTGGGTGCTCGGCGTTCATGCTTCGGTCCGTGGGGCCTTTGTTGCGTGATTGGTGATCCTCTCGGATGTCCCAGGTCTCGCGGGCCGTTAAGTCCTTTGTACTCCAGAGGCCCGGCAAGCGGAACCCCTGGCTGCTTTTTTTACTTTTGGTCTCAAATGCGGGCAAAGGAACTTCTGCGTCGGCTCGCGTACCAGACGAGGCCCGCGGTCGCCGCCGCCGCACCGATCGCGGCCGCCGCGACGAGCGTGGGACGCGCCGGCATCGTGAACGCGGGAAAGCGCTGCTTCAGCCGTACCGGACGGTTGAAGACAAGAACCGGCCAGCCGCGGGACACGGCCTCGCGGCGCAGGGTCCGGTCCGGATTGACCACGAACGGATGCCCCACGGACGACAGCATGGGGACGTCGGTGATCGAGTCGCTGTACGCGTAACAGCGCGACAGGTCGTACCCCTCGGACTCGGCGAGTTCCTTGACCGCCGCGGCCTTGGTCGGACCGTACGCGTAGTACTCCACCTCTCCGGTGAAGCAGCCGTCGTCGCCGACGACCATGCGGGTGGCGACGACGCGGTCGGCACCGAGCAACTCGCCGATCGGCTCGACGACCTCGGCGCCGGAGGTCGACACGATGACGACATCGCGGCCTGCGGCGTGGTGCTCCTCGATGAGGGACGCGGCCTCGTCGTAGATGATCGGGTCGATGCGGTCGTGCAGTGTCTCGGCGACGATCTCCTTGACCTGCTGCACATTCCAGCCCTTGCAGAGAGCGGACAGGTACTTGCGCATCCGCTCCATCTGGTCGTGGTCGGCGCCGCCCGCGAGGAAGACGAACTGGGAGTACGCAGTCCGCAGTACGGCACGGCGGTTGATCAGTCCGCCGCGATAGAAGGACTTGCTGAAGGTCAGCGTCGACGACTTCGCAATGACCGTCTTGTCCAGGTCGAAGAAGGCTGCTGTGCGCGGCAAGGAGTGGTTTTCCACGACGCAGAGCATAGGCGCCCACCATTCGGCGTAAGCTGGGGCGCGTGGGTTTGCCTGAGAAGGCTCTCGGGTACACCATGGAAGTCACGGATCGTTCGCGACCGTGCTAACCCGGTCCGACTCCTCCCCCCCCGAGTCGGCCGTGGGGACGACCCCCGCTCTCCCCCCCGGCGGGGGTCGTCGCATGTCCGGACGCATTTTCGTCCCTTGCATCTGATCGTTCTCCCCTCCCCGGTGCTTCGTCGACGCCGGCCTCGACGCCTCCGATTCCGTCACTCTACGTAGCGGTCGCGCTGCGCTCCGGAAGTCGGGCCAGAAGTCACTGGTATGGGCTACCGGGATATTCACAAGTGGCGAGTTGTCCACAGTTTTAGAGCAAGATCCACACGATTTTCCGGCGCGCTGCACGGTGATTCCGTCCGCGAAGTTCACGGACCGAAGGAATCACAGATCCCGTATCGATCTCGCCGCGTGGTGAGAGCGGTACGGGACGGGTGCGGGCGGTCTGCCCGCACTCGTGGCTGACACCGCGAAGCGCGGTGAAAGGGGGGGAAATCGTGGCGGGTTCCATCACATCAGGCGCGTCCGGTGCGCCGGGCAGGCCGGGTCCATCGGGTACCTCGGGTGTGTCCGGGGCGTCCGGCGGGCCGCCGGTTCCTGGCGAGCGCCGGACCGGGCCTCTGATCGTCACGGAGGACCTGGCGCTGCTCGACGATCTGCTGCGGCTGTGCGCCGCGGCGGGTGCCGATCCGCAGGTTCATCATTCGGTGCCCGAGGAGCGAGGGAGCTGGGAGGGCGCGCCGCTGGTCCTCGTCGGGGACGATGCGGCCGCGCGCTGCAGGGGAGCCACCCGCAGACGGGGTGTGCTGCTCGTCGGACGTGATCAGGACGATCCGCAGGTCTGGCGGCGGGCGGTGGAGATCGGTGCCGACTGTGTGCTGCGGCTGCCCGACGCCGAGGGCTGGCTCGTGGACCGGATCGCCGATGTGGCCGAAGGCGTCGGCCGGCCCGCACTCACCGTCGGTGTGATCGGCGGCCGGGGCGGTGCGGGAGCCTCCACGCTGGCCTGCGCGCTCGCCGTGACAGCGGCCCGCGAAGGGCGGCGCACGATGCTCGTCGACGGCGACCCGCTGGGCGGCGGTCTCGATGTGCTCCTCGGCGGGGAGCAGTCGGAGGGCAGGCGCTGGCCGGACTTCGCGGCGTCCAAGGGCCGGGTCGCCGGCGGTGCCCTGGAGGAGTCACTGCCGTCGGTGCACGGGCTGCGGGTGCTCAGCTGGGACCGGAGTGATGCGGTGGTGATCCCGCCGGAGGCCATGCGTTCGGTGCTGGCGGCCGCGCGCAGACGTGGCGGTGTGGTGGTCGTGGATCTGCCGCGCCGCGTCGATGAGGGCGTCGCGGAGGCGCTGGCACAGCTTGATGTCGGGCTTCTGGTGGTGCCGGGCGAGCTGCGTGCGGTGGCCGCCGCGAGGCGCGTCGCGGCGACGGTGGGCATGGTGCTGGGCGATCTGCGGGCCGTGGTGCGCGGGCCGTACGCATCGGGCCTGGACGAGCAGTGGGTGGCCGATGCGCTCGAGCTGCCGCTTGCGGGGGAACTGCCGGTGGAGGCAGGGCTGTTCGCCGACCTCGACGGCGGGGTTCCACCGGGCGCCGGCGCGCGGGGGCCGCTGGCCCGGTTCTGCTCGGCGTTCTGGGAGCGGGCATTCGCGGGCGGTGGGGTGTCATGACGTCGGTTCTGCTCGAGGCCGTGAGGCAGCGGCTTGCCGAGAGCGGGGCCGACCCGACCCCGGCCAGGGTGGCGGCCGCGCTGCGGGCGCAGGGGCGGCTGCTCGGCGATACGGAAGTGCTCGGCGCCGCCGAGGAGTTGAGGTGCGAGCTGGTGGGGACGGGGCCCTTGGAGCCGCTGCTCGCCGACCCCGCGGTGACGGATGTGCTGGTGTCGGCACCCGACCGGGTGTGGGTGGACCGGGGCGGCGGGCTCCAGCTCACCGATGTCACCTTCTCCGATGCTGCGGCGGTGCGCAGGCTGGCGCAGCGGCTGTCGGCGGTGGCGGGGCGCAGGCTGGACGACGCTCGCCCCTGGGTGGATGCCAGGCTCCCCGACGGCACCCGGATGCACGCGGTGCTGCCCCCGGTGGCGGTCGGTTCGACCTGTCTGTCGCTGCGGGTGGTGCGGCCCAGGGCCTTCTCGCTGGGCGAGCTGATCGAGGCGGGGACGGTCCCGCCGGGCGGCGACCGGCTGCTCCGGGCGCTGATCGAGGCCAGGGTCTCCTATCTGATCAGTGGAGGCACGGGCTCGGGCAAGACGACGCTCCTGTCGACGTTGCTGGGGCTGGTCGGTGAACGCGAGCGGATCGTCCTGGCCGAGGACTCGGCGGAATTGCGGCCCGACCATCCGCATGTGGTGCGGCTGGAGTCCCGTCCGGCCAACCAGGAGGGTGCGGGCCTGGTCACCCTGCGGGACTTGGTGCGCCAGGCGCTGCGGATGCGGCCGGACCGGCTGGTCGTGGGCGAGGTGCGCGGCTCCGAAGTGACCGATCTTCTGGCGGCGTTGAACACGGGACATGACGGCGGCTGCGGCACGGTCCACGCGAATACGGGCACGGATGTCCCGGCCCGTCTGGAGGCCCTGGGCACGGCGGCCGGACTGGACAGGGCCGCGCTGCACAGCCAGCTGGCGGCCGCGCTCTCGGTCGTGGTCCATCTCGTGCGGGACCGGGACGGACGGCGCCGGATCGCCGAGGTGCATGTGCTGGAGCGGGACGCGGTGGGGCTGGTGGTGACCGTTCCCGCGCTGCGGTGGGGTGCGGCGGGCTTCGTGCGGGAGCGGGGATGGGAGCGGCTGCGGTCGTTGGTCGGGGGTGCGTGGTGACGACGACGGTGATGTACGCGGCGGTATGCGCGGGAGCCGCGGCATGGATGACGGTTGGTGGGGACCAGGCGGTACGGCGGTCAAGGCTGATGTTCGCCGGCGGGGGCGCGGTCGAGGCGGTGCCCTGGTGGGGCGAGCAGCGGTGGCGGCAAGCGCGGCAGGTGGTGAGGCGGCTGAGGCGCGAATGGCTGTGCCTGCCCCTGGCATTGGTACTGGCCGTCGCCGGGGAGTCGGTGCTTCCGCTGGTTGCGGGTGCGGTGGCGATTCCGCTGGTGGGGCGGCGGCTGAGGACAGGAGAGGGAAGGAGGGCCAGGGAGCGGAGGGCGGACGCGGTGATCGCGCTGTGCGGGGCCGTTGCGGGCGAGCTGCGGGCGGGCCGCCAGCCCGGACAGGCACTGCTGGCAGCCGGCCGGGCCACGGGGGCGCTCGGCGGGGCGGAGGCCGCGGTGCTGGCGGCTGCGCGTTTCGGCGGCGATGTGCCCGGGGAGCTGCGGCGGGCGGCGCGCGAGCCGGGCGCGGACGGGCTGGCCGGCCTGGCGGCCTGCTGGCTGGTCTCCGTGGGCAGCGGGGCGGGGCTGGCCGCAGGGCTGGACCGGCTGGAGGCGGCGCTCCGGGCCGAGCGGGACCAACGGGAGGGACTGCGCGCCCAGTTGGCCGGAGCGTGGTCCACGGTCGTCGTGCTGGCGCTGCTCCCGGTGGTCGGGCTGGGGCTCGGCTGGGCGCTCGGCGCCGATCCGTTGACGGTGCTGCTGCACACCCCCGCGGGCCTGGGGTGCCTGCTCGTGGGCGGGCTGCTGGAAGCGGCGGGTCTGTACTGGGCGGCGAGGATCGTGCGGACGGGTGAGCGGTCATGAGCGCCCAGTTCGTCCACAGGCTGGGGGTCGCGGTCGCGTTGGCATCGGCCGTGGTCTGGCTGGGCTGCGTGGTGGCCGGGTGGCGGCGCGAGCGACGGGCACGCGGGCGGATCGCCGTACTGCTCGCGGTGGAGCACGCTCCTCGCTGGAAGTGGGCGCCCGAGTACGGGGCGAGGGCGCGCAGCTGGGCCCCTCCGATGGGCGTGCTGATCATCGGCTGCGTCCTGGCCGGCGGGATCACCGGTTGCCTGCTGGGCCTTGCCGGGGCGTACGGCCTGCGGAAGTGGCAGCAGGGCCGCGCACGGGACGGAGCGGCGGCCGGCGAGGAGGGGGCCGCGGAGCAGCTCCCGCTCGCCGCCGATCTGCTGGCGGCCTGTGTCTCGGCAGGAGCAGGGCCGCGCGAGGCGGCGGAAGCGGTGGGGGAGTCGCTCGGCGGCCCGGTCGGCCGACGACTGGCGAAGGCCGCGGCCGAGTTGCGGCTGGGCAGCGAACCGTCGCAGGCCTGGGGACGGTTCGGGGAGATACCGGGCGCCGCGGGGCTGGCTCGCTGCCTCGAGCGGGCCGGTTCCTCGGGGGCGCCGGCGGCGGGGCCGGTCTCCCGGCTGGCCGAGGGCCTCAGAGCGGACCGGGCCCGGGCTGCCGCATCACGGGCCCAGCGCGCACAGGTCCTGATCACCGCGCCGGTGGGGCTCTGCTTTCTGCCGGCGTTTCTGGCGATCGGAGTGGCTCCGGTGGTGATCGGCCTGGCGAGCGGACTGCTGCGCGGCAGCGGCAACTGATGCGACAACTCGAGCGACTCGAGCGACTCAAGCAACTCCAGCAACTCGGGCGAATCAAGCAACTCAGGTGGTTGAAATGACTGAAATGACCAAAGTGATTGAACTAGTTGAAGTGGCTGAAGTCACAACTGGCCGACGAACACAGGTGGTTGGCATGAAGCGCATGGCACGGCTGAAGGGCTGGACGGAGCTGGCGACTCGGGCGCGCACCGGTGCCCGGGCATGGCTGGGCAAGATGCGGGGGCGTACCGACGCGGGGATGACCACGTCGGAGTACGCGATGGGAACGATCGCGGCATGTGCCTTCGCCGCGGTCCTCTACAAGGTGGTGACGAGCGGGACGGTCTCGACGGCACTCGAATCGGTCATCGGCAAGGCGCTCAATGCCCAGTTCTGACCGCAGGGCGGCCGTCGGCAGGGCGGTCGCCGACCGGGGGGCCGTGACAGCGGAGGCGGCGGTGGCCGTTCCGGCGCTGGTGGTGTTCGCGATGGCGCTGGTGTGGGCTCTGGTGGCGGCTTCCGCGCAGATCCAGTGTGTGGACGCGGCCAGGGCCGGGGCGCGGGCGGCCGCGAGATCGGAGCCGGAGGCCGCTGCGCTCGCCGCCGCCCGGTCCGCCGCCCCGCGCGACGCCAAGGTCTCGATGGGGCGGGACGGTGACCTCTGGAGGGTGCGGGTGGAGGCCGCGAGTCCCGGTCCGGGGGCGCTGGCTCTGACCCTGACGGCGGAAGCCGCTGCTCTCGCGGAGGACACGGTGGGGAGCAGCGCGCCATGAGGGGCCGCGACCGGGGCTCGGCGACTGTCTGGGTGGCCATGGCGGCGTGCGCGATGTGTGCGGTCTTCGCCGCGGTGCTGGCCATGGGCCAGGCGGTTGTCGCCCGCCACCGCGCGGGCGCCGCGGCCGACCTGGCGGCGCTCGCCGCGGCGGACCGGGCTCTGGAGGGTGCGGGGCCGGCATGCGCTGCGGCGGCACGGGTGGCCCGCGCCCAGGGGGCGGCCGTGGTGCGGTGCGCGGTGACCGGCGAGACCGCCGATGTGACAGCCGAGGCAGCCTTCGGCCCGTACTCCCCGGAGGTCAGATCCCGCGCGGGTCCCCCGGATGGCCCAGCGGCCCCTCAGAAGTTTTGGCGGTTCCGCGCTCAGGAGTCGCAGGAGTCCCAGCCTCTGCAGTCTCAGGAGCCTCAGCCTCTGCAGTCTCAGGAGTCGCAGGGGCCTCAGCCTCCGGAGTCTCAGCCTCCGGAGACTCCGGGCCCGACGGGGAGGACCCGGGCGGAGCCCCTGCAGCCGGGGTGGCCGGGGCCGGGGCCTCCCTGAGGAGGACGGTCAGGAGCCGCACGGCGGCCCGCTTGTGCAGCGGTTCGTTGCCGTTGCCGCACTTCGGGGACTGGATGCAGGACGGGCAGCCCGCGTCGCACTCGCAGGAGGCGATGGCCTCACGGGTCGCGGTCAGCCACTCACGGGCGGTGTGGAAGGCCCGCTCGGCGAAGCCCGCGCCGCCCGGGTGACCGTCGTACACGAAGACGGTGGGCAGCAGGGTGTCCGGGTGCAGCGGGACGGAGACCCCGCCGATGTCCCAGCGGTCGCAGGTGGCGAAGAGCGGGAGCATCCCGATGGAGGCGTGCTCGGCGGCGTGCAGGGCGCCGCCCAGCTGCTCCGGGTTCACCCGGGCGGCCTCCAGCTGGTCCTCGGTGACCGTCCACCACACGGCTCGCGTGCGCAGGGTGCGAGGCGGCAGATCGAGCTTGGTCTCGCCAAGCACCTCGCCGGTGATGAGCTTCCGGCGAAGGAAGGAGACGACCTGGTTGGTGACCTCGACAGAGCCGTAGCAGAGGCGGCCCGCGCCCCACGGGACCTCGGTGTCGGTGTCCAGGATGGAGATGGAGGTGGTGTCGCGGGCAGTGGTGGAGTACGGCGGGTTCGCCTCCTCGACGAGGGCGACCGAATCCTCCAGGTCGAGCTGCTTCACCAGGTACGTACGGCCCTGGTGGAGGTGGACGGCCCCGTCGTGGACGGCGGCGTGGGCGGCCGGCTCGTCGACCGTGCCGAGCAGCCGGCCGGTCCCTGCCTCGACGATCTGCACCGGGCGGCCGCCCTCGCCCCGGATGTCGGTGAGGTCAGCGGCCCGCTCGCGGCGGGTCCAGTACCAGCCGGAGGCGCGCCTGCGCAGCAGTGCCGCGCTCTCCAGCTGAGGCAGCAGCTCGGCCACGGCAGGGCCGAACAGGTCAAGGTCGTCCTCCGTCAGGGGGAGCTCCGCTGCGGCCGCGCAGAGGTGCGGGGCGAGGACGTACGGGTTGTCCGGGTCCAGGACGGTGGACTCGACCGGCTGCTGGAACAGCGCCTCGGGGTGGTGGACGAGGAAGGTGTCCAGCGGGTCGTCGCGGGCGACCAGGACGGCGAGTGCGCCCTGCCCGGAGCGCCCTGCCCGGCCCGCCTGCTGCCAGAGCGAGGCCCGGGTGCCGGGATAGCCCGCGATGACGACCGCGTCCAGGCCCGAAACGTCGACGCCGAGCTCCAGGGCGGTCGTGGCGGCGAGCCCGAGCAGCTCGCCGGAGTGCAGGGCCTGCTCCAGGGCGCGCCGTTCCTCCGGCAGGTAGCCACCCCGGTACGCGGCAACCCGGCGGGCGAGGCTGCGGTCGACCTCGGCCAGGCGCTCCTGGGCGATGACGGAGATCAGCTCGGCGCCACGCCGGGAGCGTACGAAGGCGACCGTACGGACGCCCTGGACGGTCAGGTCCGTGAGCAGGTCGGCCGTCTCGGCCGTGGCGGTACGGCGCACCGGGGCGCCCTTCTCGCCGTGCAATTCGGTGAGCGGGGGCTCCCACAGGGCGAAGACGAGTTCGCCGCGGGGCGAGGCGTCGTCGGAGACCTCGGTGACGGGCAGGCCGGTGAGGCGACGGGCGGCCACGGCCGGTTCCGCGGCGGTGGCGGAGGCGAGGAGGAAGACGGGGTTCGCGCCGTAGCGGGCGCAGACCCGGCGGAGGCGGCGCAGCACCTGGGCGACATGGGAGCCGAAGACGCCCCGGTAGGTGTGGCACTCGTCGATGACGACATAGCGCAGGGAGCGCAGGAAGGAGGACCAGCGAGGATGTGACGGGAGTATCCCGCGGTGCAGCATGTCCGGATTGGTGAGGACGTAGTTCGCGTACTGGCGGACCCATTCGCGTTCTTCGACGGGGGTGTCCCCGTCGTACACGGCGGGTCGCACACGGTTGCCGAGCGGGGCGGCGAGCTCCTTCACGGCGCGGCGCTGATCTGCGGCCAGGGCCTTGGTCGGGGCGAGGTAGAGGGCGGTGGTGCCCCGCCCGTTGGCCGCCTCGGCACCGTCCAGGAGCGTGGACAGGACGGGCGCGAGATACGCCAGGGACTTGCCCGAGGCGGTGCCGGTGGCGATCACGACCGACTCGCCGTCCAGGGCGTGCTCGGCGGCGGTGGCCTGGTGGGCCCAGGGGTGCTCGATGCCGGCCTGCTGGATGGCGCTGATCACTTCCGCGCGGATGCGGTGCGGCCAGACTGCATGGCGGCCCGGCCTGGGGGGCAAGTGCTCCGTATGAGTGATGCGCGCAGCCCGGCCCGCCCCCGCGGTGAGCCGGTCGAGGACCGTACCGGGGGTGGGGCGGGTTTCCCCGCTCTCGGAAGGACGTCTGGGACGGTGATTCATGGCCATCGGCACCGAGTGTGTCACCGGCGTGACGGACAATGGTCCTAAGGCGTCGTGCATGGCTGCCGGTAAGTGATTGAATGCCATCGCGGCTGGAGATCCGTCCCCTGGCTCCGTCGGGGAGACCCGAGGGGCGACCGCTCGATAGCAAGGTGCTGGAGGATCCGTGGACCTGTCCCTGTCGACTCGCAATGTGTCCGGCCCTGGTGGCGACCGCACGGTCGTCGAGGTCGGTGGCGAGATTGATGTGTATACCGCGCCCAAGCTGCGCGAGCAGTTGGTCGAGTTGGTGAACGACGGCAGCTACCACCTGGTTGTCGACATGGAGGGTGTGGACTTCCTCGACTCGACCGGCCTCGGCGTGCTTGTGGGCGGTCTCAAGCGTGTGCGTGCGCACGAAGGATCGCTGCGCCTGGTCTGCAACCAGGAGCGCATTCTCAAGATCTTCCGGATCACTGGTCTGACCAAGGTGTTCCCCATTCACACCACGGTCGACGAGGCCGTCGCGGCGACCGACTGAGTCGTCCGGCGGATCTCCGGAGGCTCCGGGTGATTCCGGAGACCTCCGGGGAGTCCGGAGGAAGCAAGGGTTCCGGGCGAAAGCCCGGGCCCCTGAGAAGCACGCTCGCACGCTCGTCCGTCCGAGGGGGACCGCATGGCCACCGTTGAACTCCGCTTCAGCGCACAGCCCGAGCACGTCAGGACCGCCCGCCTGGTGGCCGCTGCCGTGGCGCGCCGTGCCGGGGTCGACGAGGCCGTCCTGGACGAGGTCCGCCTCGCCGTCGGCGAGGCGTGCAGCCGGGCCGTCGGGCTGCACCGCAGCAGTGGCATCACCGCTCCCGTCCGGGTTGTCCTGACCGAGGAGGAGAAGACCTTCTCCATCGAGGTCGGCGACGAGGTCCCCGCCGAGGGAAGCACCGGCGCGGCCGGTCCGGGTACCGGTTCCACAGAGCAGGCCCGAGACACGGAGAGTGACGGCGAGGACGAGATGGGTCTCGCGGTGATCAGTGGGCTCGTCGACGACGTCGAGGTGACGTCCGGGGAGCACGGCGGCGTCATCCGTATGAGCTGGCCCAAGAATCCGGCCACGATCGTGCCATGACGCTGTGACCGCCCGACCGCGTCACGCTGACGGTGGCGCGTTCGCCTGTTCCTTTGAGAGGCCCTGCTGAGCAGGGCCTTTTTCATTTCCCTAGATCATGGATCAAGCGTCAATGCCTTTGTCCCATTACCGCTTTCGGGGGGATTCTCGAGGCGCGATAGTTTGCTGAGTAGCAACTGAAGGTCAATTCCATTTGTCGCGCCCTGTTTTGATCAGGTTCCGCTCCCTACAATCCGTCCACATCTTGAGCTCTGAACGTCAAGGAGGACGAATGGCGGGGCTCTTCAACCCACACCTGCCCGACTACCCCACTTCTCTCGCAGCCGCGGTACTCACCGATGACAATCGGATGATCGTTATTGCCATCGCGGCCGTGGCGCTGGCGGCGTTGATCGTCGCCCAGCTGCTGGTACGCCAGGTACTGGCGGCCGGTGAAGGCACCGATTCCATGAAGAAGATCGCAGCAGCCGTACAGGAAGGCGCGAATGCCTATCTGACACGGCAGTTGCGCACGCTCGGCATCTTCGCCGTCGTGGTCTTCTTCCTGCTGATGTTGCTGCCGGCCGACAACTGGTCGCAACGCGCCGGACGTTCGGTATTTTTCCTGGTGGGCGCGCTGTTCTCGGCGGCCACCGGTTACATCGGCATGCGTCTTGCCGTACGAGCCAATGTCCGTGTGGCCGCGGCCGCGCGTGAAGCGACACCGGCGGAGGGCGAGCCGGAAAAGGATCTGACGGCCGTCTCGCACAAGGCCATGAAGATCGCTTTCCGGACGGGCGGTGTGGTCGGCATGTTCACGGTGGGCCTCGGCCTGCTCGGTGCCTCCTGCGTGGTTCTCGTCTATGCCGCGGACGCCCCCAAGGTGCTCGAGGGCTTCGGCCTCGGCGCTGCGCTCATCGCCATGTTCATGCGTGTCGGCGGCGGCATCTTCACGAAGGCCGCGGACGTCGGCGCCGACCTCGTCGGCAAGGTCGAACAGGGCATCCCCGAGGACGACCCGCGCAACGCCGCCACCATCGCCGACAACGTCGGTGACAACGTCGGCGACTGCGCGGGCATGGCCGCCGACCTCTTCGAGTCGTACGCCGTGACGCTCGTCGCCGCACTCATCCTCGGCAAGGCCGCCTTCGGTGATCTGGGCCTGGCCTTTCCGCTGATCGTCCCGGCGATCGGCGTGGTCACCGCGATGATCGGTATCTTCGCGGTCGCCCCGCGGCGCGCCGACCGCAGCGGGATGACGGCCATCAACCGCGGATTCTTCATCTCCGCGGTGATCTCGCTCGTTCTGGTGGCCGCGGCCGTGTTCATGTATCTGCCGTCGTCGTACGCGGAACTGAACGGTGTCACCGACGCGGCGATCGAGGACCACGCCGGCGACCCGCGCATCCTCGCGCTCGTGGCCGTCGCCATCGGCATCGTGCTGGCCGCCCTGATCCAGCAGCTGACGGGGTACTTCACCGAGACGAACCGTCGTCCCGTCCGGGACATCGGCAAGTCCTCGCTCACCGGCGCGGCCACCGTCGTCCTCGCCGGTATCTCCATCGGCCTCGAATCGGCCGTCTACACCGCGCTGTTGATCGGTCTCGGCGTCTACGGGGCGTTCCTGCTCGGCGGTACGTCGATCATGCTCGCGCTGTTCGCGGTGGCGCTGGCCGGTACCGGGCTGCTCACCACCGTCGGTGTCATCGTCGCCATGGACACCTTCGGCCCGGTCTCCGACAACGCCCAGGGCATCGCCGAGATGTCGGGTGACGTCACGGGCGCGGGCGCGCAGGTCCTGACCGACCTCGACGCTGTCGGCAACACCACCAAGGCCATCACCAAGGGCATCGCCATCGCGACTGCCGTTCTCGCCGCGGCCGCGCTCTTCGGCTCGTACCGCGACGCGATCGCCACCTCCGTCGCGGAGGTGGGTGCCAAGGCCGCGGAGATGAACCTGAGTCTGGACGTCTCGCAGCCCAACAACCTGGTGGGCCTGGTCCTCGGTGCGGCCGTCGTGTTCCTCTTCTCCGGGCTGGCGATCAACGCGGTCTCCCGGTCGGCCGGTTCGGTGGTCTACGAGGTGCGGCGGCAGTTCCGCGAGCATCCCGGGATCATGGACTACAGCGAGAAGCCGGAGTACGGACGCGTCGTCGACATCTGCACCAAGGACGCGCTGCGCGAACTGGCCACGCCCGGCCTGCTCGCCGTGCTGGCACCGATCGCGGTCGGCTTCACCTTCGGTGTCGGCGCTCTGGGCTCGTACCTCGCGGGTGCCATCGCCACCGGCACGCTCATGGCCGTCTTCCTCGCCAACTCCGGTGGCGCGTGGGACAACGCCAAGAAGCTCGTCGAGGACGGCCACCACGGCGGCAAGGGCAGCGAGGCGCATGCCGCGACGGTCATCGGCGACACGGTCGGCGACCCGTTCAAGGACACCGCGGGCCCCGCGATCAACCCGCTGCTCAAGGTGATGAACCTGGTGGCACTGCTGATCGCGCCCGCGGTGGTGCAGTTCAGCTACGGGGACGACGCCAACGCGGGCGTACGGGCCGTGGTCGCGGCGCTGGCGATCGCGATCATCATCGGTGCGGTCTACGTGTCCAAGCGGCGTTCCGTCGCCATGGGTGACGAAGACAACGCCGCCGAACGGTCGGCGAAGTCACCGGACCCTGCGGTCGTTTCGTAGCAAACCTCACACCGCAACAGAAACACCTGCTCAAGGCGTGGGCGGGCGGCGCGGATTGACGCGCCGTCCGCCCATTTCCGTGCGCCGGGTGAGCCTTGTCTCTCTTGGTGCAAATGGCTGCAATAGTGTAAATACCGGACGTTCGGCATGCGGCTGTCGCCCACTTGGCGTGTATGTTCCGGGGCCGAGAGCCTTGGAAGGGACCGATCCGGTGAAGGTGAACAAGAAGCTTGCGGCCGCGCTGTCCGGCGGCGCGGTACTGGTGCTCGCGCTGTCGGGCTGCACCAGCGACGACAGCGACGGCAAGGTGAATGCCTGGGCCAAGACGGTCTGCGACCAGGCACAGCCGCAGATCCAGAAGAGGGCCAACGCCCAGCAGACGATCATCTCGACCGCCGCGGACGGCAAGCCCGCCGACATCCAGACCGCCGACTCGAAGGCCTTCCAGGACATCGCCGAGGCGAACAAGGCTCTGGCCACGGCCGTGCAGGGGGCCGGCGTGCCGCCGGTCGACAACGGCGGGAAGCTGCAAGAGGACGCCGTCAAGGAACTCAACGCCACGTCGACGGCCTACCTCAACCTCAAGAAGCAGGTGGACGCGCTCGACCCGGAGGACCAGCAGAAGTTCGCCGACGGGCTGCAGGGCATCGCGGACGGTCTGAAGAAGATCGAGAAGATGGACCAGGACGCCCTGGCCAAGCTGCAGTCCGGTGACCTGGGCAAGGCGATGGGGCAGCAGCCGGGCTGCCAGAAGGTCAAGCCCTCGGTGAAGCCGACCGGTGCGACGGGCGAGTCCACGAAGCCGGGATCCGGTTCGTCGAAGCCGGCTGCCAAGCCGTCGAACGCCACGGGTCCGTCGAAGTCCGCCGACGCCTCGAAGTCGTCCTAGGAAGTGTCTTCGAAGTAGCCACCGGACCGGACCGGGAGCACGTGTACGACTGATCCCGGTCGGTCCCGGAGTCCGCACCGGGGCTGCCCAGCCGCGCCTGGTCGTCCACCCGTCGCCTCGCCCGCCCGGCGGGGCCCCCGGCCGGATCCCGGGACTCCGGATGCGCGCGGCAGGGGCGGGCGGCGTGGCCCGCGGGTGAGAATGGGCGCGTGAGTACGACCAGCCTTGCCTCAGGCCTCCCTGTGCCCGACCAGTCCGCCCGGCTCCGTGACGCCCTGCTCGCGGCCGACTTCACCGCCGACGGACTGCTCGACCTGCTCGGCGCGCCCGCATACGCGGCGCTCGCCCGCAGCGAGACCGTGCCGGCGGTGCGCGCCACCCGGGGCGACTCACCGCTGGAGACCCTCGTACGGCTCTTCCTGCTGCAGCGGACGGTGGCGCCCGAGCGGGCGCGGGCCGCGCTGCCGCTGGACGAGGCGCTCGCCGACGGCTGGGTCGTCAAGGACGGCGACGGTATCCGGGCGACGGTGGACGTGCGCCCGTACGGCGGCCCCGAAGGGCAGGACTGGTTCATCGTCTCCGACCTGGGCTGCGCGGTCGGCGGGGCCGGCGGGGCCGGCGGCCAGGGCGAGGGCGTCGTGCTCGGCGTCGGTGGGGCGTCCACCACGCTCGCCGGGATCACGGTCCGTACGCCCGTGACCTCCGCCCTCGACGTCGGTACGGGCTCCGGCATCCAGGCTCTGCACGCCACCCGGCACGCCACCCGGGTCACGGCCACCGATCTGAACCCCCGGGCGCTGGCGTTCACCCGGCTCACCCTCGCGCTGTCCGGGGCACCCGAGGCCGATCTGCGGGAGGGCTCACTCTTCGCGCCGGTCGAGTCGGAGACGTACGACCTGATCGTGTCGAATCCGCCCTTCGTCATCTCTCCCGGCGCCCGGCTCACGTACCGGGACGGCGGGATGGGCGGGGACGATCTCTGCCGCTCGCTCGTTCGGCAGTCGGGGGAGCGGCTGAACCAAGGGGGGTTCGCGCAGTTCCTCGCCAACTGGCAGCACGTGGAAGGGGAGGACTGGCAGGAGCGGGTGCGCTCCTGGGTGCCGCGCGGGTGCGACGCCTGGATCGTGCAGCGCGAGGTGCAGGACGTGACGCAGTACGCCGAGCTGTGGCTGCGGGACAGCGGTGACCACCGCACCGCTCCCGAGGAGTACGCGGCGCGGTACGACGCGTGGCTGGACGAGTTCGAGGCGCGCGGGACCAAGGCGGTCGGCTTCGGCTGGGTCACGCTCCGGAAGTCCGGGGCGGAGCAGCCGTCGATCGTCGTCGAGGAGTGGCCGCACCCCGTCGAGCAGCCCCTCGGCGAGACCGTACGGGCCCACTTCGCGCGGCAGGACTATCTCCGGACGCGCGACGACGCGGCGCTGCTCGCCGAGCATTTCGTGCTGGCGGACGAAGTGGTGCAGGAGCAGGTCGGGCTGCCCGGCGCCGAGGACCCCGAGCATGTCGTGCTGCGGCAGAACCGGGGCATGCGGCGTGCAACGAAGGTGGACACGGTGGGCGCGGGTTTCGCGGGCGTCTGCGACGGCACGCTGAGCGCCGGGCGGATCCTCGACGCCATCGCGCAGCTCGTCGGCGAGGATCCGGTGATGCTGCGGGACCGTACGCCGCAGGCGATCAGACTGCTGGTCCAGGAAGGCTTCCTGGAGCCCGCGGGCCCCGGCGACGAGTCTTCACGCGCCGGCGACTGAGCGGGCGCCCGCGGCCCGAGCGGCCCCCTCCCGTCCGCCGCAAGGCGGTCCCGCCCTCCGCCGGCCAACATTTCCCGTACGAAATTGGCCATTGTTCGCGTGGCGGGCAATGGCCGCAACGCTCCGAGGGAAACCGCCGGGGGACCCGACCGGGCTGTGGCCGGTTCGGCGTCGGCGCGGAAACCGGCCCGGACGGGTGGGCTCCGGAAAACGTCCCGTCTGCCAGGAAACGTCCTGTCTGCCAGGAAAACCTCCTGTCTGGACGGTCGGCCTGTGGAAGGCGTTCTTCCGGGTGGGCCCGGGGCGGCGCCGGCCGGGTGAACCCGTGTCGCGTTCACCCGGAATTCGCGTGGGCGACGCCCGGAGGTGTCAGTCTCGGCCCCGGCATCCCGGGATCAGGCCGAGGAGTGGGAGACGCATATGGAGAGCGGTCCGGCGATCTTCGCGGGAACGGCGTTCGCGCTGTTCGGAGCCGCACTGCTGGTGTGGACGGGAGCACGCGTCCTGCACCGCGCCCCGGTCGCGCACGGCGTGAATCCCGCCACGGCGGCCACCCTCGCGGCGATCTTCGGGGCCCTGTTCCTGGTCGCCGGCGTCTGGTGTTTCAGCCGGGCCTGAACTCCTTCCGGGCCGGACCCCGCCCGGCACGCCCTGACGCACACAGTGGGAGTCCGGGCGGCAGGAATGCCTGGAGTCGGGTTACCGTTCGAGTGGCCGTTGCGAGCTTTTGCCGTTTGACACGGGGGCGGGTTGTACCGTCACACTCCGCAGCGACAGCAGTGCAGTGCGGCCGTACGTCGTGCCTTGTACGCCGTACGTGACCACCGAGCGTCGACCGGAGAGAAGAGCGAAGTTGTCCCCGACCAGCGAGACCGCACAGGGCGGCCGCCGACTCGTCATCGTCGAGTCGCCTGCCAAGGCGAAGACGATCAAGGGCTACCTCGGCCCCGGCTATGTCGTCGAGGCAAGCGTCGGGCACATCCGCGACCTCCCGAACGGCGCGGCCGAGGTCCCCGAGAAGTACACCGGCGAGGTCCGTCGGCTCGGCGTGGACGTCGAGCGCGACTTCCAGCCGATCTATGTCGTCAACGCCGACAAGAAGGCGCAGGTCAGGAAGCTCAAGGAGCAGCTCGCCGAGTCCGACGAGCTCTACCTCGCCACCGATGAGGACCGCGAGGGCGAAGCCATCGCCTGGCACCTCCTCGAAGTCCTCAAGCCCAAGGTCCCCGTCCACCGGATGGTCTTCCACGAGATCACCAAGGACGCGATCCGTGAGGCCGTCGCCAACCCGCGCGAGCTCAACAAGCGCATGGTCGACGCCCAGGAGACCCGCCGTATCCTCGACCGCCTCTACGGCTACGAGGTCTCGCCGGTCCTCTGGAAGAAGGTCATGCCGCGGCTGTCGGCGGGCCGCGTCCAGTCCGTGGCGACCCGCCTCGTCGTCGAGCGCGAGCGCGAGCGCATCGCCTTCCGCTCCGCCGAGTACTGGGACCTGACCGGCACGTTCTCCACCGGCCGCGCCGGTGACGCGTCCGACCCGTCGGCCTTCACGGCCCGCCTGAGCAGCGTCGACGGGCAGCGTGTCGCCCAGGGCCGGGACTTCGGCCCGGACGGCAAGCTCAAGTCCGGCCAGGTGCTGCACCTCGACGAGGCGAACGCGCGCGCTCTCAAGGCCGCGCTGGAGAGCGCCTCGTTCTCGGTCCGCTCGGTCGAGTCGAAGCCGTACCGCCGCTCGCCGTACGCCCCGTTCCGTACAACCACCCTCCAGCAGGAGGCGTCGCGCAAGCTGGGCTTCGGGGCGAAGGCCACGATGCAGGTCGCGCAGAAGCTGTACGAGAACGGCTTCATCACCTATATGCGTACGGACTCGACCACGCTCTCCGACACCGCCGTCGCGGCGGCCCGGGCGCAGGTCACCCAGCTGTACGGCGGCGACTACCTGCCGGAGAAGCCGCGCACGTACGCCGGAAAGGTCAAGAACGCGCAGGAGGCGCACGAGGCGATCCGTCCCTCGGGCGACCGTTTCCGCACTCCGGCCGAGACCGGGCTGACCGGCGACCAGTTCCGTCTGTACGAACTGATCTGGAAGCGGACCGTCGCCTCCCAGATGAAGGACGCGGTCGGCAACTCCGTCACGGTCAAGATCGGTGGCGTCGGCTCCGACGGCCGGGACGCCGAGTTCTCGGCCTCCGGCAAGACGATCACGTTCCACGGCTTCATGAAGGCGTACGTCGAGGGCGCGGACGACCCGAACGCCGAGCTGGACGACCGCGAGCGCCGGCTGCCGCAGGTCGCCGAGGGCGACGCGCTGACCGCCGAGGAGATCACGGCGGACGGCCACGCGACCAAGCCTCCGGCCCGCTACACCGAGGCCAGCCTGGTCAAGGAGCTGGAAGAGCGCGAGATCGGCCGCCCGTCGACGTACGCGTCGATCATCGGCACGATCCTCGACCGCGGATACGTCTTCAAGAAGGGAACGGCGCTCGTGCCGTCGTTCCTCTCCTTCGCCGTGGTCAACCTGCTGGAGAAGCACTTCGGCAGGCTGGTCGACTACGACTTCACCGCCAAGATGGAGGACGACCTCGACCGCATCGCGCGGGGCGAGGCCCAGGCGGTGCCGTGGCTGAAGCGGTTCTACTTCGGCGAGGGCACGGGAGCGGGCGGCGCCGCCGAGGCGGGGAACGGCGACGGCGACCACCTCGGTGGCCTCAAGGAGCTGGTCACCGACCTCGGTGCGATCGACGCACGCGAGATCTCGTCCTTCCCGGTCGGCAACGACATCGTGCTGCGCGTCGGCCGCTACGGCCCGTACGTGGAGCGCGGCGAGAAGGAGTCGGAGGGCCACCAGCGCGCCGACGTCCCCGCCGACCTCGCGCCCGACGAGCTGACCGTCGAGCTGGCGGAGGAACTGCTGGCCAAGCCGAGCGGTGACTTCGAGCTCGGCAAGGACCCGGTCACCGGGAACGAGATCGTCGCGAAGGACGGCCGTTACGGCCCGTACGTCACGGAGATCCTGCCCGAGGGCACGCCGAAGACCGGCAAGAACGCGGTGAAGCCGCGGACCGCCTCGCTCTTCAAGTCGATGTCCCTCGACACGGTGACGCTGGAGGACGCGCTCAGGCTGATGTCGCTGCCGCGCGTCGTGGGCAAGGACGCCGAAGGCGTCGAGATCACCGCCCAGAACGGCCGCTACGGCCCGTACCTGAAGAAGGGCACGGACTCGCGCTCCCTGGAGACCGAGGACCAGCTCTTCAGCATCACGCTGGACGAGGCGCTGGCGATCTACGCCCAGCCCAAGCAGCGCGGCCGGGCCGCGGCCAAGCCGCCGCTGAAGGAACTGGGCACGGACCCGGTGAGCGAGCGTCCGGTCGTGGTGAAGGACGGCCGCTTCGGTCCGTACGTCACCGACGGCGAGACCAACGCGACCCTGCGGACCGGCGACAGCGTGGAGGAGATCACTCCGGAGCGCGGCTACGAGCTGCTCGCCGAGAAGCGCGCCAAGGGACCGGCGAAGAAGGCCGCCAAGAAGGCTCCCGCGAAGAAGGCGGCGGCCAAGAAGACGACCGCGAAGAAGGCCCCGGCGAAGAAGGCGACCGCGCGGCGGCGGAAGTAGCCGAGCACCCAGGTCGGGCCCTCCGGCTGGGTCGCTGCGGCCGCAAAACTGAGCCTGGCCGACAACACGACGAGCGGCGGCGGCAACCGTTACAC
>NZ_JBSGZO010000128.1:0-19489 GCF_053611045.1 Streptomyces sp. NPDC054841
CGACACACCTGAACTGCGGTCGTCCGGGCGGGTGCCGCGTGCGGCGCCCGCCGATGCGGCCACCACGAACAGCACCGCGATCCACTGCGACCAGTGCAGCGACTCCTGGAGCACGATGAGGCCGATGAGGGCCGCCATTGCCGGTTCGAGGCTCATCAGGATGCCGAACACTCTCGGTGGGATCTTGCGTAGCGCTTCCAGATCCAGCGAGTACGGGATCACCGACGACAACAGTGCCACGCCGAGCCCCGCAACCAGGACCCACGGCTGAATCAGTGCCGTTCCGCTGTCCGCCACGCCGAATGGCACAGCCACCAGTGCCGCGACGGCCATTCCCAGAGCCAGACCATTGCCTTCCGTGGTGTGGCGGCCCAGCGCCGCGCCGACCAGGATGTACAGGCCCCAACACGTTCCTGCGGCGAGGGCGAACAGAAGACCGACAAGGTTGAGGTCGCCGCCTCCCTCCATCAGCAGGACCACACCGCCTGCCGCGAGCACGGCCCAGAAAGCGTCCAGCCATCGCCTCGACCCGGCCAGGGCCACCGCCAGCGGCCCGAGGAACTCGATGGTGACCGCGATGCCCAACGGGATCCGGGCCAGCGCCAGGTAGAAGCACAGGTTCATCAAGCCGAGAATCACGCCGTAGCTGAGCACTACTGTCCACGTGCGACGATTCATGCGCAGCGACGGCCGCCACAACAGCATCAGCACCGCCGCCGCAAAAAACAGTCGCAACGAGACCGTCCCGAAGCTGCCCACTGCGCTGAACAGGTGCTTGGCCAATGCCGAGCCCACCTGAACGCTGACGATGCCGAGCAGTACCAGTGCCGGTGGCGGGATCGTGCCGAAGGTACGTCCGGCCACCGCGGTCAGGGAGGATCGCGGGGACGGGCCGCGTCCAGTCCTGTCGACGCTCATGGTGGCCACGCGTGGATTCTCGACGATCGGGCGCCGCACGGCACGTGATTTTTCCCGGATTCCGGGACGCGACCCCCTCTGCGTGCTTGGCTGCGACGCCGGCAGATCGTGCCCCGGATCGCCCGCCGCGGCGTGGAGAACTCCAGCCGACTCGGCCGGCACCGCTGGGTCGTGGAACGGACGATGTCCTGGATCAACGGATGCCGGCGCCTGCACCGCCGCTACGAGCGCGAAGCCGAACACTTCCTCGCCTTCGTCGGCATCACCGGCGCCCTCATCTGCTCCCGCCGCCGCACCGACTAGCCTCCCTGTCTCGTTTCGGGTTGCTGAGCTGGTCTCGTCGCGTTGAAGCGGTGGTTGGGTTGCTCGTGGCGGGGAGGGCATGGCTGAGTCCCGACGCGCGGGTCGGGTTCTCCAGTGCTCCTTGGGTCGTGGGTGGGCAGGGACGGTGCCGTGGGGCTCGTGCGGGTCCCGTGCTGAGCCTGCCGGATGCCCTGGAGGGATGAGGCCGAGGACGGTGGGACTCGGCCGGGATGGTGGCTTCCGCAATAATCGCACTTCACGACGCGCCCGCCCTCGCCGCGCCCCTGCGATCAACCGAACGACCGGAGGCTCACCGTTGCCCTCGATGCATGACTTCGTGACCTGGGAGCCCGTGCTGCGGCTCCTGCGGGCCGCTCATTCGGAAAGCCTTGCCGCCCCGGGCGGCTACGTGGCAGGACGCATCAGCACACACTCGTGGAGTCTGCCGACGCCGCCGCCGCTCCCGCGGCCCGGACGAGCCCTCCAGGCCGAGGACATGCGGGACGAGTTCGACGCGGTGAAGCGGGTGCAGAGCGCGCTTTCGGACACCGGCGCCGACGGCATCTCGTTCGTCGCGGAGATCTCGCCGACCGGGAGGACCGTGCTCCACCTGCTCGGTCCCAGCCCCGCTGTGGAGGCCGGTATCGGTCCGCATCCGGGTTCACTCGTCCTGGTCGAGGATTCCCTCCCCGAGCCCTGGCGCCGCTTGCCCGATCCGGTGCCCGGGGCTGTGCCGGCGCCCTCGGCGGATCTGGCGCTGCTGGAGCGGACGCTCCGCGGGCGGATCCCCGATGCCATCGGCGCCACCGAGGCGGAGGTCGCCGCCGCGGAAGCGCGCCTCGGCATCGAGTTGCCTGACGAGCTCAAGGTGCTCTACCGGGTGACACGAGCCCGCTGGGAGGACTGGGGCGACGACCACGAGGCGGCGGAGCGAGTCCTCCAGGCGGTCGGCTTCGAGCTCTTCTCACTGGATGACCTGTACGTCGCCGACGCGCCGTCCCGGCCGTGTCCCTGGAGCTTCGCGGCGATGGAGGCGGTCGTCACTCCGCCCGACGCCGCGGTGCAGGGGCTGGTCGGCTCGGCCGGCTGGATTGCCTTCGGCGACAACGGCGGCGGCGACCGGATCGCGGTCGACCTGACGCCAGGCCCGGCCGGACACGCAGGGCAGATCATCATCCTCAGTCATGAGGAGAGCATCGGCGCCGGCCTGGTCGCCGATTCCCTCACCGACCTGGTGGTGAACGGGCGCAGGCAAGGGCGCCGCGGCCGTGGCGAAACCCAGCCGCCAGTTGTGGCCTGGGTCAACGTCCGAAGCCTGCCAAGTGTCCAGGCCGCCGCCCACGCCGGGCTGGAGGCGCTGAGCATCGGCGTGTGGGAGGGGGAGCCGCTCAGCCTTGCCCCCGTCGTCGGGCTGCCCCGCCTCCGGACCCTCAGGGCCTCCCCCGGTACGCTCGCCGACCCGCTGGAGATCGCCGAGCTGACCGGGCTGGAGTTCCTGGAGCTCGGGCCGGAGGAGTGGCGCGTCCTCCTCGACGCCGGAGCCGTCCCGCGCAGCCTGTCGGCTGCCGCCATCGAGGCGCACGGCAATCGGCACCCACTCTCGATCGTGGCGCTCGCCAATGAACTCCTCGATCTCTGGGACCGCCCCCCGATCACCCCGACCGTCCTCGAAGGGCACCTCGGCCCCATGGAGTAGTCGACGCGGTGGTGGCCGACGAAGACGACCAACGCGGCCGCCCGGGCCGACCGACGGCCGACCGCCATTTCGTCACTCCACGAACCGCACTTCGTCAGTTCCCCTCTGTCAGCGGGGCGCGGCCCGCCCCGCCGGGTGATTGATCCGGGCGGGCCGCAGGGGTTCAGCAGGCGATGGCGGCGCCGTTGGCGGGCTGGTGGGTGGTGGCGGCCCGGAGCTGGTTGAAGTTGGCCACGTACGCGTCGAAGACGGTGCTGTCCTCCAGCTGGAGCATGGTCTCGTCGCTCTGCCGCAGCGAGTTGCCGCTGAAGTTGTGGCTGCCGGTCCACAGGATTTTCCGGTCCGGGGTGTCGTAGTAATTCCCCTCCACGAGCAGGTACTTGTCGTGGATCCAAATGGAGTCGGCCTGGCAGTAGTACTTGGTGATCACCCCGCCGTACACGCTGGACGTCTTCTGCAGCAGCGTCTCGAGGGACTGCTTCTCCATTGCGCTGTCCGGGTTGTAGGTCTGGGAGACCTCCACATAGCAGCCCTGCGCGTCGAGGTCGGCGAGGCGTTCGGCGAGGTAGGGGCGGCTGAAGATGGTCATGCTGACCCGGATGCGGGTGCGGTGGTTGTCACTCGTGCCGTAGGTGGAGTTCCCGAAGCACTTCACATGGTCGAGGACGGTCGCGACGGTGTCCTCGGAAGGATCGTCGTAGGGCTTCCCGTTGCTCTCGGCGCGCGGGTAGAAGTGCGCCTTGGCGTTCCCGGAGGCGACTGGCGGCCGCCCGGTGCTGTAGTAGTCGTTGTTGGCGCGGCGGGCCGTCAGGTCGTCGAAGTAGCCGTTGTAGGCGTTGTAGATCCCGTCGTTCCCGACGAGAACGAGGGCGTTGTTCCACCCCTTGGTCCCGTCACGGCCGTTGTGCAGATTGGCGGACGACTGCACGACGACATGGGGGGTGCCCTGCGTCTGGGAGAGCAGCAGGAACTTGTTGTGGTTGATGGCGTCGACGGTCCCAAGAGTCCGCGTGCCGACGCAGCCGCGGCCCTGGCCGCAGTTCATCACCCACGAGGGCTGGGAGGTGTCACTCCCGAGCTCGGCCACCAGGCTCTGGTACGGCGCCATGGCCACGGCCTTGTAGTCGAAGACGGCCTGCACTCCAACGCCCCGCCGGTGCGCGGCGATCAGTGCGTCGGGCAGCGTCGGATCGTCGGCGTAGAACATGGCCAGCCGAATCCGCGCCCCGGCCGGCGCCCCGGCGATGAGCTCCACCTGCCGCGCGACGACGGCCTGCTGCTCGGCGGCGGTGCCGGTGGGGTTGTTGAAGACGGCTTCGGTTGTCACGGGGGTGGGGGTGTCGGCGGCGGCCATGGCCGGGGCCACGCCACCCGCGGCGCCAGCAGTGGCCGTGGCTGTGGCTGTGGCTGTGGCTGTGGCTGTGGCTGTGGCTGTCAGCGTGGACGCGACGACCGCCGCGGTCAGAGCGACGGCGCGGAGGATGGAGCCTTTGCGCAAGGAGGTGCCTTTCGAGTCTCGGTGCAACTGCCGGCGTGCAGACGAATGATCTTCCCAACAGCGCCCCGATACGTCGAACTCTCCCCGCGGGGCGGGTGCCTGCTCCAAGCCGCACGTGCTGATCAGGTGGCGGGTTAGGGTCGTGACACCATGTTGATCTTCGGCTGGCGGTTTGGAGAGGGTGCCGGTGTTGACGGGATTCGACAAGAGTGAGCGGCTGATGTGGGCCGGCCGGGGCGCCGCTTATGCCGGAAGCTTCGCCAGGCTGTGCGCCTATCCGGTGCCGCAGTTGCTCGATGCCGCTGAGGTGGGGCCGGGCGTGCGGATGCTGGATGTCGGAACCGGGCCGGGGACGGTCGCTGCTGCCGCATGTACCCGGGGCGCGACGGTGACGGCCGTGGATGCGGAGCCGACCATGGTCGAGCTGGCCATGCAGGCCGCGCCCGCGGCTGACGTGCGCGTGGCCGTCCTTCCGGAGCTTCCCTTCAGCGACGGAGAATTCGACGCCGTCGTGGCCAACTTCGTGCTGAACCACGTGGGCCGGCCCAGGGTCGCCCTGGCCGAGCTGCGCCGTGTCGTGAGGCCGAACGGCTGGATTGCGCTGACGATATGGGCGGCACCGCCGGCCCCGGGACAGGCTCTGCTCGGCCGCGCGATCCAAGCCGCAGGTGCGGTGCGCCCACCCCACCTGCCCGCAGGACTTGCCCCTGAAGAGGACTTTCCCCGTGACGAGAGCGGACTGACGGGCCTGATGGATTCGACGGGTCTGTGCGAGGCGGCATGCGAGACCTTGCGTTGGGACCACCGCGCCGGCGCCGATGAGTGGTGGAGCGGTCCTGCGGCCGGCGTGGCGTTCGGCGGCCAGATGGTGCAGAGTCAGACCCCACTGATCCGCGCCGAGATCAAGCGGCACTTCGATCTGTTCAGCTCTGCGTTTGCCGATGAAGACGGTGTACTGACACTGCCGCATGCGGCCTTGCTCGCCCGTGCGCGTCGCTGACGCCGCCACGATCGTCTCCGCCCCCGCCGTACGGCCGCCCGACAAACTCGGCCAGTGGCCCGGTCCTTGTTCTGACCGGCGACGTCGTCGCGTTCGTGGCTTTCTCCCATCGACACGAACGCATCCGCTTCGGCGACACCGCGCCAGAGGTACGGGTTTCCTTGCGGAGGACCGTTGGGGAATCCTGAACTCGCAGCGGACGCTTCCAGGGCGCCACCCGTGTGCTACGAACAGGCGTGACATTGAAGATCGAGCGGACTGACGCGCGCACGTGGCCGGATGAGCACGTAAAGGAGCTCTTCAGTGAGAGCTTTCCTGAGTTCATCACGGCTGACCGGCTGGTGAAGGAGTACATAGGCAGGGTCAGGGAGTGGTTCGCCGATCTGAACCTGATGCTGGTGGATGAGCACGGTGTGCCGGTGGCATCGGGGTGGGGGGTGCCGATCCACTGGGACGGTCTGGCCTCGACACTCCCCACTGGCTATACCCAGGCCCTTGTCAGGGCTGTCGAGGGCCGCGAGCAGGGCGTGGAGCCCAACGCTCTGGTGATCTGCGGTGCGGTGGTCACCCCGTCGCTCAAGGGGCGTGGGCTGGCGGGCCAGACCTTGGCGGCGCTGCGCCGCACTGCGCAGGATGCCGGGCTGGCCCGGGTCGTCGCGCCGGTGCGCCCCACGATGAAGGCGCAGTACCCGTTGACACCGATCGAGGCCTTCATGGGGTGGCGTCGTCGCGACGGGATGGCTCTTGATCCATGGATCCGGACCCATCAGCGCCTGGGCGCGAAGATACTGTCAGCGGCTCCCGCATCGCAGACCATGACGGGCAGCATCGCCGAGTGGGAGCGTTGGACCAGCATGGTCTTTCCCGAGCCGGGAGACTATGTGATCCCGGGCGGACTGAGCCTGCTACGGGTCGACCTGTCCGCCGATGAGGGCGTGTACCAGGAGCCAGGCGTCTGGATGCAGCACAGCTGAGAAGTACGGCTTTGTTCACCTTGCCGCACAGCGGTCGGAGAACTGCTTTCCGGATGGCGGCAGCTGTACGAGAACAGGGACGGCGCCAGCCGCCCCGGCGACCACGCGGGCCTGCCCCGCGCGGGAAACAGGTCCGAGGGCCGCGAGCATGTCAGAATGTCCCGTGCCTTCCAACGTATTTTTCGACGTGACCATCGACGACAAGCCCGCAGGCCGGATCGTCTTCAAGCTGTACGACGACATCGTTCCCAAGACGGCTCGCAACTTCCGTGAGCTGGCCACCGGCGAGCACGGCTTCGGATACGCCGAGTCGCCCTTCCACCGCGTCATCCCGGACTTCATGCTCCAGGGCGGCGACTTCACCGAGGGCAACGGCACCGGCGGCAAGAGCATCTACGGCGAGAAGTTCGCCGACGAGAACTTCCAGCTCAAGCATGACCGCCCGTTCCTGCTCTCCATGGCGAACGCCGGGCGGAACACCAACGGGTCCCAATTCTTCATCACCACCGTCGTGACCCCCTGGCTGGACGGCAAGCACGTCGTCTTCGGCGAGGTCGTCGAGGGCGAGGACGTCGTGAAGCAGATCGAGTCGCTGGGCACCCGCTCCGGTGCGACCCGCTCGAAGATCGTCGTCGCCGCGTCCGGGGTCGTGGGCGAGTAGCACTCCCCGTGTGCCTGTGTGGGCGGCCATCGGCCGCCCACACACTGCGCTGTCCCGGCCGGCCGCCTCCTCGCCTATCAGGTAGCGGTACAACCATTCGGCGAGGGTCGCACATGCCCTGGGGGCTGGGATCGGCGGACCGTTGGGGCCTGGACCAGAAGACCGGCCTCATCACCTGGACCTTCTCCGACAAAGTCGCGACGGCGCCGGCCCAGATCCTCGGCAGTTTCAGCCCTGCGTCGGGCTCGTGGCCGTGGGCCTGGGCGAACGAGAGCATCCTCCCCGAGATGAGCCGCGATTCCCGAAGCGTTCGGGAGTGGGCGGAGGCCCACGGTCACCTCGCGCTCGCCCAGGCGAAGATCGACGCCGACGAGCAGGCCGCGGCGACTCTCGCGGCTCTGGCCGTCCGGATCACCGGGGCGACCGGTTTCTATCGGGGCCCCGGCAAGAACTCTGTCTCGATCATCACGTTCGGTCCGGTAACCCTGACCGCCGCGGACGGCAGCTCGTCCACTTTCACCATCGATATCAACTAGTGCCGTGCCCGGGAGCCTTTGCGACTTCGGCGGCCATCTCGTGCCGTTGGCCCGCTGCAGAGACGGTGCCTCTTCGGCTTACTTGGATTCGACCCGTCCGAGCGAGTCGGGGCCGGCTGTCAGCGCGTCACACGCTTCCTGCCACGCGGAATCTCCGGGGTAGAGCTCGGTGCGGAGGTATGCCCAGGTGAGCCGCTGGACCGCGGAGACTCGTTCGGGGCTCTCGTCCGTGGTCTCGGCGACGTCGTATCCAGAGACACCGCCGAGCCCGTGCTCCGCGTCAAACAGGGTGAGCAGGGACTTGGGGCCCGGGGAAAGGAAATACGGATCGGCGTGCCAGTCCGGGCCCCGAACCGTCAGGTGGGCAGAGTCGTCCTTGTCGCCGGCGACCACGAGCGCGGGCGTCGTCATCTCGGAGAAGTCCGTGGTCAAGAAGAAGGGCCAATTCTCGGCCACGAACTCGGTGAGGGCATCGCCGCCTCTGCCGGGCGCGGCAAGCAGGACACCCGCCTTGATCCGGGGCTCGGCCAGGTTCACTGCCGTTCCGTCGTCCGGATCGGTGAGCCGGGCGCCCAGCAGCAGGCTCGCGGTGTGCCCGCCCATCGAGTGCCCGGCTACGGCGACCTTGGTGTGGTCCAGGCGCCCGAGGAGCTGCGGGACGGCGGCCTCGATCACGTCGAGCTGGTCGAGGACGCGCTTCATGTCCTCGGCCCGTGATCGCCAGTACAGAGGCGCCCCGGGAGTGCCGGGATCCAGGTTCAGCGTCGTCGAGCTCAGATGGGTGGGCTGGATCACGACGAAGCCGTGCGCCGCCCAGAAGTTGGCGAGGGGGGCGTAGCCGTTCAGTGAGGAGAGGTTGTTCGAGTAGCCCTGACCGTGCGAGAGGAGAATGACCGGCAGGTCGCTCCCGGTCACGGGCGCGGAGACCCGCACCTGAAGGTCCACCGCTCGGCCGGGAGCCGACAGCACTACCGGACCGACCGAGAGAACGGGAGTGGGCGAGCAGACGGTGTCGGCTGTGTAAGTCGACTCACTCATGATGCGTATTTCCCTTCGATGGCTCTGCTGCCGGTCTCATTCGACTGGCGACAGGTGAGGCGGACAGGAGCGTCCGGCCTCAGCTACGCTAAAAACGGAACGTTGTTCCGATTAACATACGGAACAGTGTTCCGTTTAGTCAACGGCCGTCGGAAGGAAGCGTTGTGTCCACTACAGGCCGGCCCGGGGAGGTGCCGGCCCGCAGCAAGCGGGCCGACGCACAGCGCAACCAGCAGACGCTGCTTACCGCGGCCGCCGCGGTGTTCGTCACCTCCGGAGTCGACGCACCGATCCGTGAGATCGCGGCCAGAGCGGGCGTCGGACTGGGGACGATCTATCGCCACTTCCCGACTCGGGCGGATCTCGTCGTCGCCGTCTACCGCCACCAGGTCGAGGCATGCGCCGAGGCCGGCCCGAGCCTGCTGGCCGGCGCCGACTCTCCGCTCGCAGCACTCCGTCAGTGGGTCGACCTGTTCGTTGACTTCCTGGTCACGAAGCACGGACTCGCCAACGCGCTGCAATCGGACAGCAGCGGCTTCGACGCGCTGCACTCCTACTTCCTCGACCGCTTGGTGCCCGCCTGCGCGCAATTGCTCGACGCCGCAGTCAACGCCGGCGAAATCAGGCCCGGTACGCACGCCTACGAACTGATGCGCGGCATCGGCAACCTCTGCATCGGACATGACAGCGACCCCCGCTATGACCCCCGCCGAATGGTCGAACTGCTCCTTCAGGGACTACAGCGACCGCAGTCATCCTGATGTCGACGGTGAGCCCATATGCGGGGAGGTCTTACTCGGCGTCGAGCTGGTGGTCGGCCCAGACGTAGCTTTCGGGCAGCAAGTCGGTGATCAGGACGGTTCGGACGCGGTCGCCTTCGCCGACGATGACCTTGAGGGCGGGAAAGTAGTCGAGAAGCACCTGACGGCACCGGCCGCACGGGGGAACAACCCCCCGGTCGCGGTCGCCCACGGCGACGATCGTGTCCAGCTCGTAGGCGCCCTGGGCGGCTGCCGCGCCGATGAGGACCAGCTCGGCGCACGGTCCTCCCGTGAAGTGGTAGGCGTTGACCGCCGTGACGATCCGGCCGTCCCGGGCGCGGGCCGCTGCCGCCATGGTGTGGTTGTCACCCCGGCAGCGAACGCGAGCCACGTGCGCCGCGGCCTGGATGAGTTCGTGGTCGACGTGATGGGTCTGCGTGGTCATCTTCTCAGCCTTCCTCAGGTGTCCAGGCGACGTTGACCCGGGTGACGAGGGTGCACAAGCGAATATCGGCGGCATGCTTGTTCCACCAGCGACGAACCGCCACCGGCCGGCCCCTGACAGGGCAGCGACGACCCACCTCTCGCTGACGACCATGCGCAGGCCCGCCACCCGCGTGAGGAGCCGAGGCCGGAGGCCGGCGCGGCCGGGCGTTCAAAAGAGCCGGCCATGCCGTAGTCGCCGCCATGGAGGGCATCAGCCTGGAGAGCCGACCGTCTACCCGTTGCGGCAACAGGCCGACGTTCGAAGGCCGGGGAGTCGCCCCGATCATCGGCAGTGCACCGCCTAATCTGCCAGAACCGAAGTCTCACCACGAAAGGAAGATTCCATGCCATCTCGACTCAACCCGTACATCAGCTTCAACGGCGACGCCCGGCAAGCCATGGAGTTCTACAAGGAGATCTTCGGCGGCACCCTGGCGGTGAACACGTTCGGCGACTTCGGCGAGAAGGAGGCCGGAGACGCCGCCGACAAGATCATGCACAGCATGCTCGAGACCGACAGCGGCTTCACGCTCATGGGCGCGGACACCCCGCCAGGGATGGAGCACAAACCCGGGAACAACATCTCCGTGAGCCTGAGCGGGGATGACGCCGACGAACTGCGTGGCTACTGGGACAAGCTCTCCAGAGGCGGCACGGTCTCGGTACCGCTGGAGAAGCAGATGTGGGGCGATGTCTTCGGCATGTGCACGGATCGCTTCGGCATCACCTGGCTGGTCAACATCAGCGAGCAGCAGGCCTGAAGGGAGGCGGCGCGTCGGCCTCTCCCCCGATACCGCCGGACCGTCACGTCCCGCCGACGTGCGACGGGACGGCGGGACGACGGGAAGCGGGACAACGGGACGACGAGCGGAACGACGGCCGCGCAGTGGTGAAGCACCTGTTGGACACCTTGCTCACCTGTGCAGGATTCGGCGGCTGACGCAGCGGCAGCGCCACCGAACTCGCCGCCCAGCACAACGAGTCGGCCTGGAAACGGGAACGCACCACCGAGGAAGCCCGCAACCGGCTCAACAGCGACGCGTCACTACGCCAGGGGCTGTCCGGCAGGTCGCGTCCTGGCGCAAGTCCAACTCGCCGACTGTTTGATCCCCGCTGGTCTCACCCGTCGGACGGAATCCGAGCCCGAGGTAGAAACCCTCGGGGCCGCCCGCGCCCGGATACCAAGTGGTGGTCAGGCGGGTACCGCCGCGACGGCGGATTTCAGCAGCAACGGACTCGACCGCGAAGCGACCATAACCTCGACCCTGCTCGGCATCCGCGACGTTGAGCCGCCAGAGGCCGGAACGGAAGTCGGTGCCGTCGCCCCGCCAGTCGATGTCGAAGAAGGCCATGAGGAAACCGACGGGCCGGTCTCCGTCAAGGATGAGGCGGGGCCAAGCTATGCCGGGATGGACGTATGCCTCGGCCAGAGACTTCACGACCGGCGCGACCAGGTGCTCCTGATCCGGACGAACCCGCAGACCGATCGCGACGTCGAAGTTGGCCGGGGTGATCTCCCGCAGACAGAGTGTGGTCGTCATGCAGGAACCCTAAGCGAGTCGATCAAGCGGACTCCGGGGATGCGTCGTCGGACACGGGAACCCTGCTCGGTGGCTCGCATGCCCCGTGCTCGGACTCGGAGCCAGAGCCGTATGCAGGTCCGGGTGATCATGAGCATTTCTCACTGTCGGTCACTGCCGGCAGGAGATGTCCGACGACTCTGCTCCGCGCTGTCACGCCGGGCCGCGATCAGGGCCAGCACCCCGAGCACGATCAGTCCGGGCGCGCCGGACACGGGATAGAGGATCTGCAGCGGCACACCGATGGCCAGCAGGTACCAGCCAAGCTGTGCCGGGAGCCTGCCGGTGTCACGGACGATGCGTCGGCTGAGCGTGCCCAGGGCGAGGAGGCCGAACCCTGCGAGGAAGAACCACATCTCGTACTCGCGCTGCGGATTTCCGGGGACGGCATTCCAGAGCCCGTCGCGGGCCACATCACCGAAGGTGCTCGAGGCGATCAGGGCGACTGCGAAGTGCAGTGCGGTCAGCCCGATCACCAGTCGGGGAATCAATCGGCTCATGGTCACCTTCCTCATTTCCTACGCTCCTTGGCTGTCTGACGCATGGCGTCGGCTCTGGCGGCGGGAAGAGCGGGTGGCGACGGCGACGTATGCCGTCAGCGCCCCGAGCGCCAGGCACAGGGGGGAGTACAGCGCCAGGTCCCAGCGGGTGAAATCGGTCGGCCGGCGGGTCAGTCCGGAGGAGAACAGACCAGCCGTACCTCGCAGCAGCAGCACGCCGGTGACGCCCCATACGCCTTGGCGGACCACACGACGCGGCCCCACCTGCGGGACCAGCTCGGCCCGGGCCGCGGTGGCGTAGGCCGCTGCCCCGAGCACCGCCGCGACTGCGGCCGTCAACTCCGCCGTGGGCAGGTCGGCTTCAGCGACCCCCACGACCGTACGGGCGAAGTCGGCACGGGTGGCCAGTGGCCAGGGTGAGAAGGTCCAGATCCCGTGCAGTGCCCCGATCGCGCCCAGGCCGACTGCGGCCGTCGCCCCGGCGAGTTTCGTCAGCGTCATGCCACCCCCTCCATCCATACACCCCTGCATGGACCGACCATACAGTACTGTACGGACATGGCAAGAAGGCACCTCACCCCCCAGGACTGGTCGACCGCGGCGCTGCGCGCGATGGCACGTGGGGGCGTCGCCGCAGTGTCGGTCAACGCGCTCGCGGGCGAGCTGGAGGCAACCCGGGGCAGCTTCTACTGGCACTTCAAGGATCGCGATGCACTGCTGACGGCCGCGCTGGAGGTGTGGGAGCGGGACGACACCACAGCGCTGATCGCAGAGTTGGGCGACATCACCGACCCCCGGCAGCGACTGACGGCCCTTTTCACCATCGCGCTGGGACAGGAAGACATCAACGGCCTGGAGCCCGCGATCGTGGCCCACGCCGACCACCCCGCCATTGCCCCGGTCCTGCGCCGGGTCACCGAGCGGCGGATCGCCTATCTCACCGATCTCTACACCGATCTCGGGCTGGCCGCCGCCCCAGCCCGGCGTCAGGCGGTCGCCGCGTATGCCGCCTTCCTCGGATGGCTCGAACTGCGCCGCTCCGCCTGCGACATCGTGCCCGAAGTCGCCGCCACCGGAACCACCGCCACTGCTGCCCTGGAGCACCTCATCACCGCGCTGGCCCGATCCGCCGAGCACCAGGCGGAGCCGGAGTGATGGGCGCCACCGCGCCCGATCGCCTCAGCCACCTGACGTGTGCTCGTTGAGCGCGGACTTCGGTGTTCCCGCAGCAGACAGTGCGCATGGATTCGCGAACCCCACGGATTTCCACGATTCGTCGCGATGTCCTCGGTCGCCGGACGGCTGGACAGCCCGGCTTGTCCGGCGATCGAGCCCTCCTCAGGTCCTCCCTCAGCGGACGTCCCCTCCACCGCACGGCGGAGACGGTCCGCCGTAGCGGACGAAGCGCGGCCGCCAGGTCCAGGGCCAGCATGTACGTCATGACGACAGCAACCGTCCCCCTCCCCGCCTCCGCACCCGCACCTGTCTGGGCTCGCCGCGCCGCCCACGCCATCGCTCTGTGCGCACTCCCGTCCGGCCTGTGGCGCATCGCCATGGCATCCGGTGTCCATGTGGGCTACAGCGACCAGGTGTTGCGCGACGTCTTCGACATCCCGGGCTGGGGCATCGCATACGTCGTCGGCCTTTCCGTCCTTGCCGAGCTGGCCGCCCTGTTTCCGCTGTTGCTCGTCAGCGACGGGTGGCGGCCGCTGCGCCCCCGGGCCCTCGCCGCGCTGGCCTGGACCGCCTCGGGCGTTCTGGTCCTGGTGGCGCTGTGGCAACTCGTGGTCGCTTTCACCGTCGAGAGCCAGACGTACATGTCGAGCGGTACGGCACAGACCGTCTGGGGCTTCGCGTTCGCCCCGCTGTTCGCCATCCCGGCCCTGATGACCGCGGTGACCTGGTCGTACACAAAGCGGCACCGGGCACGGGGACAGGCATAGCCCCTGCCCCCGCCGCTGGACCGGCCACGCGCCGGGCTGCGGAGCCTCCTTTCCGGGCAACGATCCCGTTGAGGACCGTCCGGTCGTCCAGCCGGCACGGCCGGGCCGGCGGGCGCGTCCGTCAGCGCCGGGTGAGGGTGGACGGCGCCCCGGCAGACTGGGCACCTTCGTCACCCAGGCCCAGGGTGTCGCTGCCGGTCATCGTGACGACATAGATATTGCCCTTGGGGCAGGAGACGGCGGCCGATCGGTCGGTGGGGTGGCTGGTGACCGCCTCGAAGACCATCGATGTCCTGCGTACCTCCCGCAGTTGCAGGGCCTCGGTGCATCCCAGCTCACGGCCTGAGCCCACCTCGGTCACCTTGCTGACCTGCTTGCCCGCCAGCTCACCCCGCAGTGCCGGGTGGAGGGTCAGGGTGACGGCGAACTGGTCGGTCCGGGCCTGGGTGACGCCGTCGGCGATTGGGGTGCCCGGGCCGGTGCCGACCCATGTACCTGCCCAGGACGCGGGAAGCGAAGCGGCGGTGGGTGACGGCGAAGGCGTCCTGCCGGATGCGTCATTGCCGGAGAGGCGCTGCACGACGAGCGTGCCCGCGGCGGCGATCAGGGCCGCGGCAACGGCCCCTGCGACCGCCCGGCCGGTACGGCCGGACAGCCACCGTCGCAGTGAACCAGCAGCCGGCGCAGCGGTGGTCCCTGCGCCGTCAGGGACGGCGGTCTCTGCGCCGTCGGAAGCCGGGCCGTCCGCAGCCTCACGTGGCGCAGTCGCCACAGGCGCCGGTTGCACTGCTGCGGAGACCAACGCGTGCGCCTCCGCCTCCCTCACCGCGAGATCCCTCTCCAGCGCCTCAGGCAGCAATTGCGGCCAGGTACCGGTCCGGCCACCCAGGCGTTCCAGCAGCGCGCCGACGGCGCCGGTCGTAGGCCGCTGCTGCGGGTTCTTCGCCAGGCAGGACCGCAGCAACGCGACCAGGGCCGCCGGAACGCCATCGAGGTTCGGCTCCTCGTGCACGATGCGGTACAGCAACACCGCGGCAGAGACCTCCTCGTCCGGGTGGGAAAAGGGGCCCAGTCCCGTCGCCGCGTACACCAGCACGGCAGCCAGGGAGAAGACATCACCCGGAGCACCCGATCCCCCGGCACTCGCCTGCTCCGGCGCCAGATAGCCGGGAGAGCCGATCACACCGCCGGTCCTCGTGTGACGCGAGTCCTCCATGGCGCGCGCGATCCCGAAGTCGATGAGCAAAGGACTGCGGCGGCCCAGCAGCACATTGGACGGCTTGACGTCCCGGTGGGCCAGCCCCGCCCCGTGTACCGCCCCCAGCGCCCCGCACAGCTCGGCCGCCAGAGCCAGTACGGACCGCTCGGGCAACCGGCCGTACCGCTGCACCCACTCCGCCAGGGACGGCGCGGCCACGTACTCCGTGGCGAGCCACTGCGGGCGCTGCCCCACCGGGCTGTAGTCCACCACCGCAGTGGTCCAGGGAGAGCGCACCCGGTCGCTGTTACGGATCTCACGCGCGAACCGCTCCTCGAAACCCGGCTCCCGTCCGAACTCGGCACGCACCGTCTTCAACGCCAGCGGGCGCCCCGACACCGTCCGGGACAGATACACCCGCCCCATGCCACCCTCACCGAGCCGTGCCAGCAGTGGATAACCACCGATGGCTCCCGGATCCGACCCGTCCAGCAACTCCACGCCCCGCCGCCCCCTCACACCTGCACACTGCCAACCAGGTTCAGCCCCCGGACCAGCCCGACCAAGTGCCGCATCCGTAGCATCCGCACCAAGCATCACCTGCCACGGCCACAACAGGCCACCCAGCCACCATTCCTGGCAGCGCGAGAACCCGTCACGGCAGCTTCGAGCCTCAGTGGTACGACAGCGGGCGGACCTTGGACTGGACGACCACAGTGAGTTCGGCCGGGCGGGCCCCGTTCGTGGGACCGGAGATCTTGAACAGTCCGTCGACAGCCCCTCGCGGGCGGGCGCGGATCACGCCAGGTCTTCCTCCCGGTCGCGGGCCGCCCGCGACCGGTCTTCCCTCCGCGCCGCCAGAATGATGAGTGCGCCGGAGATGATGCCCGCGAAGTACGGAGACGGCACAAGCAGGACGCCGCCGACGAAACACCACGCCGCGAGACCCCAGCCGATCCCGGCGGGCACGGCCACCCCGCGTCCAGCGAGGTGCCATGTCAGGCAGCCCAGGAGAATCAGGGGCACGGCGAAGCTTCCCGGACCGGCCCAGAAGGCGACCGGATTCTGAAGGGACTCCCCTGACTGATCGGCGCCACTGTCCGTCAGCGCGAGCGGGACGGCTGCCCACGCTCCCCGATCCACCCAGCCGGTGACGCTTTCCCAGGCGAAAAGAGTCAGCAACAACAGGTGACCTGTCCCCAGCACGAGCATGATGCCGCTCGCCCAGCGCAGCAGTTGCTTACCAGCGTTCATCATCAGCCCCGTTCGTCATGCTGCGCCGCGAGATGGTTGCGGTCGCGCCAGGCTCGTTCCCACTGACGGGCCAGGGCCGGGTAGACGATGAAGTATCGGAACGGCGCGATGGCGGCCATGTAGAGCCGCCCGAACCATCCGTTGGGCTTGACGAGGACGGCCATCCGCAGCTCATGGTCACCGTTCGCACCCTGCACCCAGCTGAGGTGCATCACGGTGTGCACGGTCTTGTTCGCCAGTTCGCGAGCGGACTCCGTGGCGATCTCGTAGATCCCTTTCAGGGGCATGCTGTCGTTGTCCTGGCCCCGGTGAGCTTCACGGAGGTCGCTGGGCAGGCGGTCTCGCAGCGAGGCAACCCGCGCACCGACACCCGCCGTCGGCTTGTCCCAGCCGAGGAGCGCGCCGAGCTTCCATCGAACGGCGAACAAGAACCGCACCGGCCAGGCCTGTCTCGCGAGCCCGCCGGATGTCCGCATCGCTGCCAGCATCGCTGGGAAGTCGTCAGGCCCGGCTCCGGGGGTGCGGAACGCCCACACGTCCTCGACTCCGAAGTCGGAGGTGAGTTCGTGGATGCGCCACGGATGCTCGGTGTAGGTGGACTTCGCGAGTCGTGCCACGCTTCGACCTCTCGTTCTGTACGCAGCCGTATATCTCATCTGTACGGTACCGTACACTCCCCCGGTCAAACACCCCTGAGAACAGGTGAGAAGGTGCCCCCCATCGCTCGTACCCCACGAAGTCGCTGGATCGAAGCGGGACTCGACGCCCTCGCCCGGGGCGGACCGGACGCTGTCCGAGTAGAGGCTCTGGCCGCCGGAATCGGGGTGACGAAGGGCGGGTTCTACGGGTACTTCGACGGTCGTCCCGCGTTGCTCGACGAGATGCTCGACGAGTGGGAACAGCGTTGCACCAACGACATCCTCGAGCAGGTCGAGTCCGAAGGCGGGGACCCTGCCGAAAGGGTCCGGCGCGCCGGCCAACTGACCTTCTCGGACGACCTGCACCGGATTGATCTGGCGGTCCGTGAGTGGGCTCGCCATGACCCGTCGGTCGCGAAACGACTGCGGCGGATCGACAACGCCCGGATGGAGTTCCTTCGCGCGATGTTCGGGACCTTCATCGCAGACCCCGACGAAGTCGAGGCACGAAGCACTCTGACCTTCGCCCTCGCGATCGGCCGCCACTTCATCACCGCAGACCACCCCGGACGCACCAAACGCGAAGCCATCCACCTGGCCGGAGAACTTCTCCTGCGACCCCGACCGTGAACACCCGAGGTCGCAGGCCAGGCCGCCGGCTCCATCAGCCGGGAGGGGCCGCCACCAACGGCCCCGGTGTACCCAGTCGGGGTGTCACTCCTTTCGCACGTCACTCCTTGGACGGTGGCCCCGGGACCCGGGCGGGCTCGGGCGAGGCCGTGTCCAGCGGCACGGACCAGGAGCGGACCAGACCGAGCTGCACCGCCTGGCGTGGCAGCGCCGCGTCCAGCAGCCAGCCGGCCGCCACCCGCACCCGGTTGCCGGGCATCGCGGCGAGGTGGTACCCGCGGGTGACCGCGCCCGCGAGCGGACCCGACAGGGGTACGCCCAGCGGGTTTGCGGCCGCCTGCACCCCGCCCAGGTCCACGGCGAAACCCAGATCGTGGTGCCGGTAGGGGCGAGCGGTGCCGTGCCCGAGGGAGGCGGCGACGTTGCGGGCCGCGACATCGCCCTGACGGGTTGCGTGCTGGGCAGTCATGGGGGTCAGCTCGAAGCCGCCGTAGCTGCCGTAGCTGCCGTCGGGGCTCTCGCCGGTGCCGTTCCCGGAGAGGGGACGGGTCAGATCGGGCACGGCGGCGGCATCCCCGCAGGCGAACACCTCGGGGTGCCCCGGCACGTCCAGCCGTGGTGTGACACGCAACCTGCCGCGCTCGGTCGCCAGGCCGACCCCGGCAACAAGCGGATCGGGCCGTACGCCGACGCACCAGACGAGCGTCCTGGTCGCGATGAACTCGCCGTCGTCCAGCCACACACCGGCCGCAGTCGCCTCCTTGACGGACGTACTGGTGCGTACCTCCACTCCCCGGCCGCGCAGCACCTGGTCCGTGGCCTCGGACAGCCGCCGGTCGAGTCCGGGCAGCACCCGGTCCGCGACGTCGATGAGCAACCAGCGCGGGCGAGTGTCGGGCGAACGCCAGGCCGCGCCGTGCAGCGGCCTCGGCCGTGCCATCTGGGCGTGCAGCGCGTCGGTGAACAGCTTCCCCTGGGCAGCGACCTCCGTCCCCGTGTATCCCGCTCCCACCACCACGAAGGTGCACCGCGCGGCGCACTCGTCGGCATTGCCGGAGCACGCGGCCAACTCGGTCTGCCGGGTGATGTGATCGCGCAGGTAGAGCGCTTCTGGCAGCCCGCGGAAACCGTGGGCGTGCTCGCTCACCCCGGGCACGGGCAGGAGCTTGTTCACACTTCCGACCGCGAGCACGAGCCGGTCGTACGCCAGCTCGCCGAGGCCGCCCTCCGGGTCCGTGTAGTGCACACGGCGCTCCGCGAGATCGACCTGCGTCGCCTCACCGAGCACGAGCCGCACCCGGGGGGGGTGTGCGCCAGCGAAACGGTCACCCTCCGTGGTTCCAGGATGCCGGCGGCCACCTGAGGCAGACTTCCGCGTTCCGCTGCGCGGACCTTCGGCGTGGCCCTCCGCGGTGTTCACAGCGGCGCGGACAGAGCCGCGAGGTAGTCGGCCAGGGCCGTCGCGGTGCCGGCGAGTGGGAAGCGGGCACCGAGCTGCCCGTCGGGGCGGACGACGAAGCCCGTCGAGCCGTCGGGGCGATAGAGCCGGGCGAACTCCCCGGCGGCGTCGCGGTATCCAGGGACGGCCAGGGTATCGGCGGCGGTCCGTGCGGCTTCGCGGGCGAGGACGACGACGGCCTGCAGACCGGTCCGGGGGGCCGGGCCCTGGGAGGTGTCCGGGCTGCCGTCGGCCATCAACAGCACCCCGGCAGCCCTGCTCGCTTCGGCGGCTTCGACCAGGTCGGCGATGCCGGCCGCGTACAGGAGCACCACGTGCCCCGTGCGGCCGCGCAGGATGTCGAGCAGGCGCAACGGGTAGGTGGCCACGGGCGCGGTCAGCCCGGCGCAGTCCGGGGCCCGGTCACCGGGCTGGGG
>NZ_JBSGZO010000129.1:0-19465 GCF_053611045.1 Streptomyces sp. NPDC054841
GCCGAGGAGGCTGCGGCCCCGCCGTACGTCCCTGTGCCACGGTCCGGCACGGGTCCGTGGGCCCGGACCACGTCGAACAGGGGGCGGTGATCGTGACCGGAGGGCCTGCCGGAAGATGACCGTCATGTCGAACACTTCGCGGCGCAGTCTGCTCGCCGCTTTCGCGGCTTCTGCCGCCTCCGTCCCCCTCAGCGGTCTGGCCGCCGCGCCCGCACGCGCCGCCGGGTCCGCCGCCGCCTCCGTACAGCCGCTCGCGGCCCCGGCGGGGCTCGGCTCGGCGCGGTCCTCGGTGACCCTGGTCCCGCTGGACGCGTCGTTCTTCTCCCAGGTGTCGCTGACCACCCCGCTCACCGCCACCGTGCTGCCGGGCACCCCGGCGCGTACCGAGATCACCTCCGGCGGCAAGCGGGTCGCGCTGCTGACCCACGGGGCCCGGACCGTCGTTCTGCCCGGCCCGGAGCGTACGTTCACCGAGAACAAGAAGCCCTTCGTGGACGACTTCCAGCGCCTCGCGCCCGACGTCGATCTGCAGGACGATCACCCCGACTTCTGGGGAACTTCGCCGGGCGGCGGCAGTTGGTCCACGTTCGGGCCCACCGAGACCAGGACGACGGACTACTCACTGGTGCCGGGCAGCGCCGTCATCAACGTCAGCACCGAGAACAAGAGCCGCTGGGCGACGGTGCGCGACGACGAGATCAGCGACGTGGACGTGCGGGCCACGGCCGCGTTCGACAAGGTGCCCACCGGTCAGGCCTGTTCGTACGCCCTTGTCTTCGGCTACGACGGTGTGTCCGACAACTACCGGGCCCGGCTGTCCTTTCTCACGACCGGCGCGGTCGAGCTGCGGGTCGAGAAGGAGGTCGCCAACACCGTCACCCAGTTGACCTCGGTGCTCACCCTCGCCACGGGCAATCCCGCGGGCACCGCGTGGACGATCCGGGTCCGTCGCGAGGGCGCGGGCATACAGGTCAAGGCCTGGCGTGCGAGCGCCGCCGAGCCGTCCGCGTGGGCCGTCGACATCAGCGATCCCACCATCGCCAAGGGCCGGGTGGGGCTGCGCGCGTTCGCCGGCACCGGCTGCACCAGCCTTCCGGTGAAACTGACCGTCAGCCGCTTCCAGGTGGACGCCGCCGACTGGGCGGTGCCCCCCAGCGTCACGCACGGCGACTGGGTGCGGGTGCTGCCCGAGCCGTTCGACGGGAACTGGACGCCGGAGCTGGAGCAGACCATCCGCGGCTGGGCCGGTTCGACGGCGCCGGACGTGCTCGCGTACGCGGCGATGTTCCTCGCCGGGGCGCCGGCCGTGACGAGCGGGGCCGGCCAGACCAAGGGCAAGAAGGTGCTGGGCCAGGCGGGCTACGGTTACCTGGACCCGCAGGGCTACCGCTACGAGGGCGCCGACTTCCACGAGTACATGAACCTCGGCTGGACTTTCCCCGACGGGACCTACGTCGGGCCGTCCAGCAAGCAGATCGGCAACCTCGACTGCTCGGGCTACACCCGCATGGTCTACGGCTACCACATGGGCGTGCCGATGGCCGCTGACGAGGACACTTCGGGGAACCGGATCCCGCGCAGGTCCCGGCACATGGTCGACTACGCGCCCGGTGTGCGTATCGACCGGACCGACGGGACGAACCCGCCCGCGGCGACTCTGCTGCAGCCCGGCGACCTCGTGCTGTTCAACGCCGACTCGGGCGACGACGCCCTGCCGATCGTCACGGTCGACCATGTCGGTATCTACCTGGGCGAGGACGCGGCCGGCAAGCGCCGCTTCCTGTCCAGCCGCAAGACCGGCAACGGACCGACCATGTCCGACCTGGGCGGTGCCTCGCTCCTGGACGGCACCGGCACCTACGCCAAGAAGCTGCACACCGTGCACCGCATCTGACGCCGCGGCCGGCTTCCCACGCCGCACGGCGGGGGCGGCCGGCCGCAGGACGAGGCGGCGTGGCCGGGTCGTCCGAAGGACGTAGCGGAAGGTGCCGGCGGATCGGCCTTGGCGTCGATCCGCCCGGCTCGTCCTACAGCGACGGTTCGGGCGGGAAATGCGCCGAGGTCGCCGAGAACGTCCCCGGCGCCACCCCCGTCCGCGACAGCAAGGCCCCTCGAGGGCCCCGCGCTCGTGTTCCGGGCCCCGGGCTGGGCGTCGTTCGTCACGGCGGTCCGGAACGGCGCTCTCCGACCTCGCGCTTGCGTACGGCGCTGGACACGGCGAAGGGCCGCACCCCCGGGCGACGGGAGTGCGGCCCTTCGTACGTGGCCGGACCGCTTACTTACGGATCAGGCTGCGCAGCACGTACTGCATGATGCCGCCGTTGCGGTAGTAGTCGGCCTCACCGGGGGTGTCGATACGGACGACCGCGTCGAACTCGACGCCCGTGTCGGTGGTGACCTTGACCGTGCGCGGGGTGGTGCCGTCGTTCAGCTCGGTGACACCGGTGAAGGAGAAGGTCTCCTCACCCGTCAGACCGAGGGACTGGGCCGAGGCGCCCTCCGGGAACTGCAGCGGGAGGACACCCATGCCGATGAGGTTCGAGCGGTGGATGCGCTCGTACGACTCGGCGATGACGGCCTTGACGCCGAGCAGCGCGGTGCCCTTGGCGGCCCAGTCGCGGGACGAGCCGGAGCCGTACTCCTTGCCGGCCAGGACGACCAGCGGGATGCCCTGCTCGATGTAGTTGCGCGAGGCGTCGTAGATGAACGACACCGGCGCGTCCGCCTGGGTGAAGTCGCGGGTGTAGCCGCCCTCGGTGCCCGGCGCGATCTGGTTGCGCAGGCGGATGTTGGCGAACGTACCGCGGATCATGACCTCGTGGTTGCCGCGGCGCGAGCCGTAGCTGTTGAAGTCGCGGCGCTCGACGCCGTGCTCCGTGAGGTACTGGCCGGCCGGGGTGTCGGCCTTGATGGCGCCGGCCGGGGAGATGTGGTCGGTGGTGACCGAGTCGCCGAGCTTGGCGAGCACGCGGGCACCGGCGATGTCGGTGACCGGGGTGGTGTCCATCGTCATGCCCTCGAAGTACGGGGGCTTGCGGACGTAGGTGGACTGCGGGTCCCACTCGAAGGTGTTGCCGGTCGGGATCGGCAGGGCCTGCCACTGGGCGTCGCCCGCGAAGACGTCCTGGTAGGACTTGTTGAACATGTCCTCGCCGATGGCGTTGGCGACGACGTCGTTGACCTCGGCCTCGGTCGGCCAGATGTCGGTCAGGTAGACCGGGTTGCCCTCGGTGTCGGTGCCGAGCGCGTCGCGGGTGATGTCGACCTTCATGGAGCCCGCGATGGCGTACGCGACGACCAGCGGCGGGGAGGCCAGGTAGTTCATCTTGACGTCGGGGTTGATGCGGCCCTCGAAGTTCCGGTTGCCGGAGAGGACCGAGGTGACCGCCAGGTCGTGCTCGTTGACGGCCTTGGAGACCTCCTCCGGCAGCGGGCCGGAGTTGCCGATGCAGGTGGTGCAGCCGTAGCCGACGAGGTTGAAGCCGACCTTGTCGAGGTACGGGGTCAGGCCCGCCTTGTCGAAGTAGTCCGTGACGACCTTCGAACCCGGGGCGAGCGTGGTCTTGACCCACGGCTTGCGGGTCAGGCCCTTCTCCACGGCCTTCTTCGCGACGAGCGCGGCGGCGACCATGACGTACGGGTTCGAGGTGTTGGTGCAGGAGGTGATCGCGGCGACGGTGACGGCGCCGTGGTCGATCTCGTACGTGGTGCCGTCGGGGGCCGTGACCAGGGTCGGGCGGGTCGGGATGCCGTTGTGCTCGGCCGGGGCGTCGGAGGCCGGGAAGGACTCCTTGCCCGCCTCGTCGTCGTCCTCGACGTAGTTGCGCACGTCCTGCGCGAACTGCTGGGCGGCGCCTGCGAGGACGATACGGTCCTGCGGGCGCTTCGGGCCGGCGATGGAGGGGACGACCGTGGCGAGGTCGAGCTCCAGCTTCTCGGAGAAGTCGGGCTCGGCGGACGGGTCCAGCCAGAGGCCCTGCTCCTTGGCGTACGCCTCGACCAGCGCGACCTGCTGCTCGTCGCGGCCCGTCAGGCGCAGGTACTTCAGGGTCTCGTCGTCGATCGGGAAGATCGCGGCGGTGGAGCCGAACTCCGGCGACATGTTGCCGATGGTGGCGCGGTTGGCGAGGGAGGTGGCGGCGACGCCCTCACCGTAGAACTCGACGAACTTGCCGACGACACCGTGCTTGCGCAGCATCTCGGTGATCGTGAGGACGAGGTCGGTGGCGGTGGTGCCCGGGGTGAGCTCGCCGGTCAGCTTGAAGCCGACGACGCGCGGGATGAGCATCGAGACCGGCTGGCCGAGCATGGCGGCCTCGGCCTCGATGCCGCCGACGCCCCAGCCCAGCACGCCGAGGCCGTTGACCATGGTGGTGTGCGAGTCGGTGCCGACGAGGGTGTCGGGGTAGGCCTGGCCGCCCCGGACCATGATCGTGCGGGCCAGGTGCTCGATGTTCACCTGGTGGACGATGCCGGTGCCGGGCGGGACGACCTTGAACTCGTCGAAGGCGGTCTGGCCCCAGCGCAGGAACTGGTAGCGCTCCTTGTTGCGGCCGTACTCCAGCTCCACGTTCTGCGCGAAGGAGTCGGGGGTGCCGAACTTGTCGGCGATGACGGAGTGGTCGATGACCAGCTCGGCGGGGGCGAGCGGGTTGATCTTCGCCGGGTCGCCGCCGAGCTCCTTGACGGCCTCACGCATGGTGGCGAGGTCCACGACACAGGGCACGCCGGTGAAGTCCTGCATGATCACGCGGGCCGGCGTGAACTGGATCTCCTGGCTCGGCTGCGCCTGCGAGTCCCAGCCGCCGAGCGCCCGGATGTGGTCGGCGGTGATGTTCGCGCCGTCCTCGGTGCGGAGCAGGTTCTCCAGCAGGACCTTGAGGCTGTAGGGGAGGCGGGCGGACCCCTCGACCTTGTCCAGCCTGAAGATCTCGTACGACTCGTCGCCCACGCGCAGCGTGCTGCGGGCGTCGAAGCTGTTCGCCGACACGACAGTCTCCTTCATCAATGTGCGCGTACTGACCGCATCCTGCCGCCTGCGTCCTCCCAGCCATCCGCTAAGGTAAGGCTCAGTTAGGCCACCCTTAGTAAGCAGCCCCGGCGGACGGCGGTGCGGTACGCCTCCGTGCAGATATCTCGATGTCGAGATAACTCTAGTACATGACCGCTGAACGGTCATGTCCGGACGCCCTGACGGCGGCCCGTGCGATGCCGCAGTCCGACCGCAAGCACCCTTTTCGTGACGGTACGACCGACCCCGCGGCAGCGCGGCGCACCCTCCGGAGCCACTCGATTGGGCCACACCTTTTGTCCGAGTTGGCCCGATGATGGACCATCACAGCAGGGCGTCACCCGGATGGTCCATCCCATTGGACGCCTCATCTCATATCTGAGATAGCCTGCCCCTATGGCAGACGACTACCTCGTACGCATCGGCAAGCTCATCCGTGACGCCCGTCAGCACCGGGGCTGGACACAGACACAGCTCGCCGAGGCACTCGGCACCAGCCAGAGCGCCGTCAATCGCATCGAGCGCGGCAACCAGAACATCAGCCTTGAGATGATTGCCCGGATCGGTGAGGCGCTCGACAGCGAGATCGTGTCGCTCGGCTACGCCGGGCCCATGCATCTGCGGGTCGTCGGCCGGCGCCGGCTCTCCGGGGCCATCGACGTCAAGACCAGCAAGAACGCCTGCGTCGCCTTGCTGTGCGGCGCACTGCTCAACAAGGGCCGCACCGTACTGCGCCGTGTCGCGCGGATCGAAGAGGTCTACCGGCTGCTGGAGGTCCTCAACTCCATCGGCGTTCGGACCCGCTGGATCAACGACGGCACCGACCTCGAGATCGTCCCGCCCGCCCGCCTCGACATGGACGCGATCGACGCGGAGGCCGCACGCAGGACCCGGTCGATCATCATGTTCCTCGGTCCGCTGCTGCACCGGATGGACCAGTTCCGCCTGCCGTACGCCGGCGGCTGCGACCTCGGTACCCGCACCATCGAGCCGCACATGATCGCGCTGCGCCGCTTCGGTCTCGACATCACCGCGACGGAGGGTCTGTACCACGCCGTCGTCGAGCGGTCGACCGCTCCGGACCGTCCCATCGTGCTGACCGAGCGCGGCGACACCGTGACCGAGAACGCGCTGCTCGCGGCCGCCCGCCACGACGGCGTCACCGTCATCCGCAACGCCTCCTCCAACTACATGGTCCAGGACCTGTGTTTCTTCCTGGAGACGCTGGGCGTACGCGTGGGGGGCATCGGCACGACCACACTGACCGTGCACGGCGTGGCCACCATCGACGTGGATGTCGACTACTCCCCCTCCGAGGACCCGGTCGAGGCGATGAGCCTGCTCGCCGCCGCCGTGGTCACCGAGTCCGAGCTGACCATCCGCCGGGTGCCGATCGAGTTCCTGGAGATCGAGCTCGCCGTCCTGGAGGAGATGGGCCTCGACCACGACCGCTCGGCGGAGTACACCGCGGACAACGGCCGTACGAGGCTGGTGGATCTGACCGTGCGCCCCTCCAAGCTGGAGGCGCCGATCGACAAGATCCACCCCATGCCCTTCCCGGGCCTCAACATCGACAACGTGCCGTTCTTCGCGGCGATCGCCGCCGCCGCCCAGGGCCAGACCCTCATCCACGACTGGGTCTACGACAACCGCGCGATCTACCTCACCGACCTCAACCGCCTCGGCGGCCGCCTCCAGCTGCTCGACCCGCACCGCGTCCTCGTCGAGGGCCCGACCCGCTGGCGCGCCGCCGAGATGATGTGCCCGCCGGCACTGCGCCCCGCCGTGGTCGTCCTGCTGGCGATGATGGCGGCCGAGGGTACGTCGGTGCTGCGCAATGTGTACGTCATCAACCGCGGCTACGAGGAACTGGCGGAGCGGCTGAACTCGGTGGGGGCGCAGATCGAGATCTTCCGCGACATCTGACGGAAAGCCGTCACACCCTTTCTGACCTGCGGAGAAGGGGCCCGAAAGGGTGTGACGGCACCTGTGGGACTGCGCTCGGAGGTTGCGTCCGAACTGAGCTGCCCCGGGGCCCGGATCACGGCGATACGCTGGCGACCAGGACGGCCCGGGGCGCCGAGCGGCCCCGTCGAGGGTTCCACGTGGGGGGCATCGTGCGGGACAGCAGGCAGAAGATCGCAGACACGCTGGCGGACTCCGGGCGCAGCGACCGGGAGACGGCCCTCCAGGTGCTGGGATGCGCCGTCCGGTGGGCCGCCGACACCCTCGGCCGGCCGGACCGTGCCTCCGACGGCGGCACCCCGGACGATGCCGCCGATGCCGACGGGGCCGACGCCCTGACCGCGCTGTACGCGCTGGACGACGCGCTGGCGGACGCCCGTGACCTCGCCGAGGCGCTGCCCGGGCTGCTGGAGGCGGCCCGGCCTGGGGAGAGGGTGGCGCGGGGCACCCGGGACCTGATGGGCGAACTCACCGCGGCGGCCGAGCGGGTGGCGTCGGAACGCGCGGCTCTGGAGAAGCTCGCGGAGAGGGAGAAGGAGCTGCGCCGCCGCCTGGCGGAACACGAGAAGCTGCGGCAGGAGGTCGACGAGCTGCGGCGGCTGGAACGGCTGGTGGAGGAGCTGGACGAGCTGCGGGCGCAGCAGGAGGTCGTCGACGCACGGCTGCGGGATCTGCGCGGCCGGGACCTCGGGGGGGCCGACCGGGAGCTGGGCACCGGGGCCGACGCCCTGCTGCGGCTCACCGAGCAGCAGCTCGCCGTGCTGGCGCCGCGGACCCGGCAGACCCTGGAGCGGGCCGCAGCGGCGCAGGAAGCGCTGGCGTCCACGGAGCTCGAGCTGAGCGAGGGCTCCCGCGAACTCGCCGCCTGTCAGGACCGGCTGCAGCACATCCAGGCGGAGCAGGGCAAGGTGTTCGCGTCCCTGACGCGCTATGCCCAGGCCGACCGGGAGCTGGCGCAGGCACTGCGCGAGGCCTCCGGTGCGGACACCCGCGGCGTCGTGCCGGGGCAGGGCCTCACCCTGGAGGATGTGGAGGCCCTCACCCGGACCGTCGAGCAGCGGCTCATCGACGCGGACCGGACCCTGAGCCGCGTCCTGACGGACCGCCAAGGGCTGCAGGAGGACGGCGGGACGAAGATCACCGGCGCTCAGCCCTGACCGGCGGGCGGATCCGGCACGTCCTCGGGCAGATACTCCGAACCCCTGTCACCCTGATTCCACCGCGCCGCCTTGCGGCCCTCCATGAGATCCAGCAGTCTGCGCACCTCCCGGGCATTGCCGAACGAGGCCCGACGGGCCTGCCTGGTCGCCTCGAGCCACAGCCTGGCGCGTTTCGCGGTCCCGGGGCCGAGGGTGTAGCCGCCCTCGGCAGCCATCCGACGGAGGATCTCCACCAGGTCGTCCAGGATGTAGCCGGGGAAGGGCACCTCGGTGGTGAACCGTGACCGCAGCCCCGGGTTGAAGTCGAGAAACCGCTCCATGTCCTCGGGATATCCGGCCGCGATCACGACCAGTCGGCCGCGCCGGTGCTCCATCTCCCGCAGCAGGGTGTCCACGGCCTCCGCGCCGAAACCACCCTGTCCCCCTGTGTCCCGGACCAGGCTGTAGGCCTCGTCGATGAACAGCACACCCTCCAGTGCCCGCTCGACCGCCTCGCGGACCCTGGGCGCAGTCTGCCCCACGTACTCGGCCACCAGGTCGGTGCGGGTCACCTCCACGACATGCCCCTTGCGCAGGAGCCCCAGTCCGCGGAACAGATCGCCGAGCAGCCGGGCCACCGTGGTCTTGCCGGTGCCCGGAGGGCCGGTGAACAGCAGGTGGGGCGGGGCGAATGCCTCGGTGCCACGGTCCTGACGCATTTTCAGCCGGTTCGCGAGTCCTTCCAGTTCCCCGCGAACCGGCCCGAGGCCGATGTACCGGTCGAGTCCGGCCAGCAGTTCGGCGAGCTCGGGCACCGGGCGCGGCAGGTGGTCCCGGTACTCCTCCGGGATGTCGTCGACGATGACGGGCTGTTCCACGTCCCGTCCGACGCGCACGGCCCACGGGATACGGAGCGCATCGGCGAGGGTGCGCATGTCCCGGGCGTTGCCGAAGCCCTCGTCCCGGGAGCCGTGCATGCCCTCCACGATCTGCCGCAGTGCCTGTGCCGCCTCGTCTCCGGGACGCAGGCCGTGCTTCTCCAGGCGGCCCAGCAGGATTGCGTGCAGGGTGCCGGGGTCGTAGTCGGGGAATGCGACGGTATGGGGGAACCGGCTCTTGAGGCCGGGGTTGGAGTCGAGGAACTCCTTCATCTTGTCCGGGTATCCGGCCACGACGACCACCAAGCGGCCGCGGTCGTCCTCCATGCGCTTGAGCAGCGTCTGGATGGCCTCGTCGCCGAAGCCGTCGCTCTGGTCGCTGAGCGCGTACGCCTCGTCGATGAAGAGCACACCCTCCAGAGCCCGGTCCACCAGCGCGTTTGTCTGGATGGCGGTCTGCCCTATGTAACCGGCAACCAGGTCGCTGACCTGCGCCTCCACGCAGTGGCCACGGCTCAGCACTCCCAGATCCCGGTACATTTCGCCGACCAGCCGGGCCACCGTCGTCTTTCCGGTCCCGGGGTTGCCGGTGAACACCAGGTGCCGGGCGGGCGGTTCATCGATGACGGTCAGCCCACGGGCGCGCTGTTCCTCGACCGCCTCCGCCTCCTTCCGAATGGCTTCGAAACGTCCTGCCAACTCCTCCGTGCCGGGCATCGCGGCAAGTCGCTCCCAGGGCGTCCGTTCGTCGGCCACGGATCCTCCCACCCACCGCCGAACCGAGCGGCGGCTCAACGGCTCTTCTTCTTCCAGCAGTTGTTCAAGACGCGCCCGCCAGACGCGGGCCGTCTCGGGCTGGCCGGCCATCGCCCGGACCACCCGGTCCAGGTCCTGCCACTCGACCCGCAGTCCCTTCCGCAGCCGTACCGAGTGCACCAGCCGTTCCAGTTCCGCCGCCTGAGGAAGTTCGACCCGGAAGGTGCCGCCGCGGGCGGGCTCGTCCCGCCGTTCGTTCACAAAGGCCGCCAGTTGCGGATACTGTCCGAGCCCCGCCAGGAACTCGGCCGCTGCGCCCAAGGAGGGCCTGCGGAACACGAGGAGCCACTGGTTTCCCTCCACGGTGTCGGACGCCCACTCGGCCATGGCTCCGGCCAGCTGCCGAGCGGCCCGGTTGTGGACCAGCCACTCGTCCGCATGCGGGAACACCACGACCGTACGGTGTTCCGCGTCGCGGAGGTGAGCCGCGAGGGTCATCACGCCGAACGGATCGGCGATCCCGGAGGTGGATGCCGCACCGTCTCTTCGGGCCGGGACCGGTGCAGGTTCCGCCCCGGACCGGGGTGCCGCGCCCAGCAACTGCTTCCCGCCGAGGGGCCCTTGCAGACTTGCGTGCCGCATGGTGCGCGGCCGTCGGCCGGCCGTCTCCGCAGTACGGTCGGCCGGCCGACGGGACAGATCCCGCGACGCCCTGTCCCGGAAATAGACCGGGTTGTGCAGGGTGCTGAAGACGATCCGCTCGAACCCGGCGGCTCGCAGCATGCGCCAGAGCGCCTGCTCCATGAAACACACCCGGGCGGTGCTGTCGACGAAGACGTCGCCCACACCGGGCCCGTGAAGGACGGTGAAGGGTTCGCCGGTGCGGACGGCCGCCGGATCCAACCGCTCCGTCCCCGGCGGACGGGGAGGAGGGCTTTCCTTCGTCAGGGTCCTGTTCATGTGCCGGGGGCTTCCCCGTCCGTCCGGTGCCGTGGCCGCTCCCCGGGAGGGAGGGACGACGGGCCCGGAAAGCCCGGTTGCCCCCCGGAACGGAGATTCGGACGGCCCGGGGGGTGGGGCTCCGCGACGGGCGCCGACGCGACCAGCCCGACGGGGACGCCCTGCTCCTTCAGCGCCTGGTACACCGCGTCGGCGCGGTCCCGAAGCTCGGCCTCGGAGGTGGTGTCGTGGTCGTGGGAGACCACGCGGATCACGCACTGGTCCGAGTCCTTGTCGGCCTGCTCGATCTCGACCGTGATCTCGTTGCCGCTGGCCTCGTTGCGGAGCCGGGCCCGGAACGCCCCCCGCGGATCACCGTCGACGTAACCGGACTCCTTCTCCGCAAGATCGTAGAAGGCGATCTCGGCGAGTGTCTCGGCCACGACGTCGGCCAGGTTCACCCTCATCTGCGAGGTGAGCTGGCGCATCCCGGCCCTCTCTACGGCCTCGCCCAGGCTGCGCTCGAGCCGGGGCGCCTCCTCGTCGCGCAGGCCGCGCAGGTCCTCCGCACCCGTCTGCGGGTCACGGGCCCGGACAAGCGCCTGAGCGGTGTCCTGCCGTACCCGGTCGTACTCGCCCTCGGACCAGTGCGCGACATCGAGCAGGTAACCGGCGATGACCTCGGCATCCGGTCCGACGACCGGACGCTGCCGGTTCTCCTCGGCCAGGGCCTCCAGCTGCACCAATGCCTCGACCGCCTCCTTCTGGGCCAGGCAGCGCTCGAACTCCCGCTGCTCGATGTCCACCCGCAGATCGCTCAGCTCGTGGAAGGTCTCCTGCGCCACGGCCAGAGCAGCGTCGAAGCGGCCGTCCGCGGCGGTCGCCTCGGCCGTGGCGATCCGGCGGCGCAGCCTGTCCAGCCGGCCGGGCGCATACCGGTCGTGGGGCAACTCCCCGTCGACCAGGCCGGCCATGGTGCGAGCGTCCCCCAGCCAGGTACGCACGGTGGCCTCGGCCCGCGCCCGGTCATCCTTGAGCGCGGCGATCTCCTGCGTGATCCGGGCCATATCGGCGCGACGCTCGGCCCGCTCGGCGGCGATGGCGCGCTCGGTCTCTCTGCGCTGCTCTTCGAGCCGTTGCCGGGTGTCCTGCTCGATCCGGCCGGCCGTCTCCCTCAGGTCCTGGCGCAGGCGGTCGGCCTGCTCCCGAAGCTTTCGAGTGGTGTCGGCCTCGAGGTCGCGGGTCCGGTCGCTCAGCTTGTCGACCGCCTCCTGCTGGCGGCGCTGCCGTTCCGCCACGGAGGAGAAGGCCCGGTCGATGTCGGCCTGGGTCCGTGCCCGCACATCGGCGACCAGCCGTGGGATGTCCCGCTTGACCTCCCGCAGCTGCCGCGCCCTCTGTTGCAGGCGGTACCAGTCCGACTGGTCGACCTGAATGCGTTTCGTGCAGCTCATGGCTGCCCTTCCTCTCCTGGACTCGGGCTGCTGGTGTCCGCTCCCCGCATACGGGCGCGAACCGTGTCGACCGCTGTCTCGAACACAGCGGGGAATCCTCTCGGCGCCACCCCGATGAGCAGCGTCTCCGGGCCGTTGACGGCGATCTCGGCGTCGCGGGTCCGGTGCGCGAAGTCGTATCCGCTGTCCGCCAGCCGCCGGGTGAGATGGTGGATCCGCTGGTTGGTGCTGCCGCGCAGGCCGCGCCCGTCGTTCAGCCCGGCCACATACTGTCCGTCGATCAGCACATCGACGACGGCGAGCAGGTCGGGTACGCCCTCCGACGGACTCCGGGCCAGCAGCCGTTCCAGTCGGTGGCCGGTAAAGCAGATCACGGAGACGTTCCGGATCTCCCGCGCCTGCCGCACCAGTGCGGCCAGCCCGGCCGCCTGCTGCATCGGCTCGCCTCCCGACAGGGTCAAGCCGGTGACCCGAGGGTCGGCGAGCAGCTCGGCCGCCAACTCCCCGGGGCCGGCCTGCCGCGCGGGTCGGTCGGTAATCCACTCCGGGGCGATGCACCCGGCGCAGTGGAACGGACACCCCTGCACCCACACCGCCGACCGGACGCCGGGCCCGAGCACCCGGGTGCCGACATGTGTGGCCGCCACATTGAGCAGCGGCTGAGCGGTCATCAGGACCGACCGCTACCCGGCGCGACGGCCCCGGAGCCGGGGCCGGGGCCGGCGGCCGACTCGTGCGGGAGATGGGTGAACGACAGGCCGCCGACCACGACCTTGGCCCCCGGCCCGCAGGTCACCTGGTTCGGCCGTCCGGAAGTGCCGTCCGGCGTGTAGCGGATCAGCAGATCGACCCGGGGCCCGTCGGCCGTCCCGCGACGCCGGCCGTGCACCGTGCCCCGCCCGCCCCCGCGGGGACTGAACCGCACCCGCCGCCCGGACAGCACGATCCGCTCCGGGATCCCCTCAGCGAACACGGGAACGGCCGTCAGCACCCCGCCCAGCCGAGGCCGGTTGACGCTCCGCCACCACAGCCAGCCGAGTGCCAAGGCCGCCGCCAGCGCCGAGAACACGGCCGGCAGGAAGTACACCGAGCCGGCCTCGGCCCGCACCGCCAGGGGATCGCCGGTGACCCCGACCTCGTCCGGAACCCTCAGGTCCACGTCGGGGGCGAGCGCCCGCTGCCACGGGGAGGACACCTGGCCGGACACCCGCAGCGCGGCCCCGCCGTCCTCGGTCCGGCGGTAGGGCGGTCCGCCCGCCGGAAGGCCCCCGTCCAGCCGGACGGTGTACTTCCGGGACTCACCGGGTGCCAGGGTCAGTTGCTCCGGCACGCCGGTGACGGCGAGCGGAACGCTGTCCGCCGAGATCCGGACCTTGCTCACCGTCAGCGGCACGTGCCGGGTGGCCGACCGGAAGGTGACGGAGGCGGTGGCGGAACCGTCGGTGAGGTCACGGACGGCGGTGTCCGTCCAGGACGCCGTGACGCCCTTCCTCTTGTCCTCGGCGAGCAACTGGGCCGCCGACCGGGCGCGGGTGCTGTCCCCGGCCCGCTGCAGATAGTCGCTGAGGTCCTCGATGCTCCCCGGGCGCAGCACGAGCGTGTTCCCGATGACGTCCCCGAGCAGGTCCGCACCAGTCGCGCCGGTGCCCAGCGGCAGTGCGTATCCGGCGAGTTCGGTGCGCTTGCCGAGGGCCTGCGCGCGCCCCCGCAGGGCGTCCCAAGGGGCGCCGGACGGCTTGGGGTAGCGGGTCTTCCGCGGTGGCTCGTGTTTGCCGTCGGTCAGCATCACCACGGAAGCGATGCCCACGGCGTCCGTGCGTTCGAGTTCGCGCAGGCCCCGGTCCAGGGCGGCTCCGATGTCGGTCCCGCCGGCCGGGTTGGGCGCCGGGGGCAGCCGGGAGACGATCTTCGCCGCGTCACCGGCCGGTCCGATGTAGCGCGCCTCGGGGCGGTCGTCGAAGGTGATGAGGGCGACATGGTCGACGGGAGACAGCCCGTCCAGAAAGGTGCGCAGCGTGGAGCGCACGGTGGCGTAGCGGCCTTTGGCGGTCATCGAACCGGAGGTGTCCACCAGGACGACATAGTCGACGGGCTGCTCGGCCACGCCGAGTCGCTGGTAGATCTCGTCCCGGGTCGGCGCCTCGGCGGCGGTCGCCGGAACGGCGGCCGCGGGCAGGACGGCCAGCAGGGCGGCGGCGGTCACGGCGGCCCCGCGCCGCAGCGCCGTCGCTGCGCGCGGTGACCAGGCAGATCGCTTCACGTACGGGCTCCCTGAGTGTCGGGCTGGGGGTCGGATCGAGCGTCCGGCCGGGGATCGGATCGAGCGTCGGGCCGGGGATCGGCCGGCAGGACGCCCAGCGGGAACTCTTCAGGCGGGGGTTGCGCGGACAGGTGGTCCTCGGCCGGGTACGCGCCGGGCCGGCCACGGCCGAGCGGTTGCAGGACGAGGCGGGCCGTCCCGTCGGCGGCGACGCGCATGCCGACGTGGAAGCACGCGCCGTCGCCGGACGGAGGGACCGTCACCACGCCCGCCGGGGCGACGACGCCTGTCCCCGCCGCGCGGACCAGGATCCTGACCTGGCGTCCGCCGGTCCCGTCGGCCGGTCCGGTCCGGACCCGCACCCGTTCCCCGCCGGCCTCGGCGAACACGGTGGCTCCACCCGGCTCCAGCGTCCCGGGCGGGCTGATCAGCAGTTCCCCGTCCCGGGGTCTGCCGACCACGGTTTGCAGGACGCGCACGGCCACGGCATGCGGATAGCGGTCGGCCGGATCGACGTGACCGCCGGCGACCAGAGCGGCACCGAACACCGCGGCCAGCGCGGGGTCCGTCCCGCCGGGCAGCGGGACCGGCCGGCCCAGACGGCCGGTCAGGTGCCGCAGCAGCGACCCGGACCGGGCCGCACCGCCCACCGCGATCACCGGTGTGCCGGACGGGTCGGGGCCGGCGGCCCGGACTCCCGGCAGGCCGTCCAGGGCCTGGTCGAGGCCGCCCCTGAGCCGGTCCAGCGCCCGGTGCACCACGCCCGCGGTGATCTCCCGGCCGGCCACCTCGTGGACCACCGTGTCCGCGAACCGGGCGGCCCGGTCGGGTCGCTCCGCCATCCGGTCGAGAGCGACCTCGAGTCGCCGGGCGTTCACTTCCCTGGCCCGGCCGAGCTCCCGCAGCACCTCGGGGTCGTCGGCCGGCAGCCCCGCCCCGGCCAGCACCGCCGCGTCGAACGCGGCACCGTAGCCGTCGTCGGCGGGCGCGTACCGGGCGACCCGGGCCACGGCCACGGACCCGCCGACGACGGCGCACTCCGCGACCTCGGCCGCCGAGGCGCCCACGTCGCACACCAGCAGGCGGGACGCGATCCGGGTGCCCTCGTGCCGCAGCAGGGCCAGCACCGCATGCGGGGTGCCCAGCAGCCGGGGCCTCGGCGTCCGGCCGTCCCCGGGCGGCACTGCCCGCTCCTCCGGCGGGACGACCAGCACCAGCTGACCGGGCGTACCGCAGTGCTCGCGGTACGCGGTGTACGCCACGCTCAGCGCGGCACCGCGGTCACCGCGGACACCGGCGGGGGTGGGCAGCCCCTCTCCAGGCACCGTCCCGGGCAGCTCCACCAGCTCCGGCGTCCCGTCCGCACGGGTCCGCGCGACCCGGAGGAACCGCGTGCCGGCGTCGACTGCGATGGCGGGGGCGGCGGGAGTCGTCATCGGGATCCCCCGGGCAGCAGCCGGCCCATCTTCCTGAGGACACCCCGGCGCTCCGTCCCGGTTCCGGGCGCCGGTTGTGACGGGTCCTGCCGGCGCTGCAGTTCCGTCAGGATCCAGTCGTGCCGGGCCTTCTGGTCCTCGCTGTACTTCATCAGCAGGTCACGCAGTTCTCCGTCCCTGTCCCCGCGTGCGACGGCCGCGTAAAGTTCCAGCCCCTGCCGGCCTGCCGCCAGTCCGTCCATGTAGAGGGTGACCTGCTCCAGGGCGTGCGGTCCCTCTCTGAGCGTCCACGTGGTGATCGCGTCCAGCAGCTGTGCGGGAGGACGTCCCTGTCCATGGGCTTCCAGAATGATCCGGGCCAGCTCCCCGTACGACGCCCGGTCCTGCGCTGCCTTCCGGAAGGCATGGACCGGCCGCAGCCATCCCAGGTCGTACCGCTTCGCCAGCTCCGCCATGAGGTACTCGGGAACCTGGAGATCGTTGAGGGGTCTCCCCCGTCCGGTGAGCCGCCCGTGCAGTTCGTCGCACAGTTGGGGCAGGAAGCTGTGCGGCAGTTCGCGGCTCAGCTCCTCGATCACCCACCACGTTCTCCGGGACGGCTCCCCGCCCAGCAGTGCCCCGACCGCCAGCCGCCTGAGTTCGCCGTCGGACTGGATCCGGCGGAACAGAACGGACGCGTAGTCCGCCGGCTCCCCTTCCCCGGTGAGCCGCTCCAGCCGGGGCATTCCCGGCGTGGCTCCGCCCCGGACAGCTGCGCAGAAGAGGTCGGCGTCGGCTGCCACGCCCCCGTTCGTCCGCGGCTCCTCGACAGGAACCAGCCGCTCCACGGCTTCCCTCAGTCCTCGCTCCGTCCGCGCGACCCTCCAGAGCCGCGGCCACATCAGACCGAGCACCTCCGGCCGCCTCTCCGTCCGGGCGATCTCCAGGGTGGTCCGCCAGCCTCCCTCGACGGCTTCGGCGAAGTCAGCGGCATCCGTGGAGGTGGCCGGGACCTGGGAATCGCCGAGCAGCACGGCCGCGAAGCGCAGCCAGCCGGGGATGACGTCGGCGACGGTGTCGTCCCGCGTCCTGTGCACCAGGCGGTGGAGCGCTGCCAGGCGGCGGTCCTGGTGCTTCAGCAGGTACCCGAGCCATGTCCTGCCGATGACGGGCTCGGATACGAGGAGGCGGTCGGCCCTGTCCGTGCTGCGGCCCCACTCGTTCTCGGCCATGTAGATGAGCGTCCCGGTCCATTCGTGCGTCGGTTCCGGGGCCTCGGCCAGAGTGTTGAACAGTTCGTCGAAGCTGCCGGGACGGTACGCCTCGACGGCGTTGTGGACGACGCCCAGGTACCGCTCGGCCCGTTCGAAGGACGTGGCCGGAGTTCCGGCAGCCAGCACCTCCCGGACGAGGAGGGACCGGGCGCGCTCGGTCCAGTGCTCCGCCAGCAGGCTCCCTGCGACCACGTTGCCCTCGTGCGCGCTTCGGACCAGGAAGAAGGTCAGCGCGCCCAGCCGGTGTTCGTTCAGGGATGCGGCCGGATACCGTTCGAGGAGCCGTCCGACGTCCTTGACGTCCCCGCCGCCCGACCGGATCTCCTCGACCACCGTGTCCATCAGGTCGGCCTCGCGCAGGACCCGGAGCGCCGCCCCGGGACGTGGGGCCGTGACCGGTTCCGCAGCTGTCAGCAGATGCTCCACGATCACGGTGGTGTCGCCGGTCTTCGCCCGCAGCCTGCGAAGCCCCTGCAGGTAGGCCCGGGCAGCGTCCTCCCGCGGCTCCTCCGGCGGGCTGCCGCCGAGCACCGCCGTGATCTGCCCCGTCCGTGCCGCGGACGCGAAGAACAGCCTCAGGTCGTGCTGCGACTGGCCGGTCCAGGTCGCGGCGCTGAGCCAGGCCCGGCATTCGTACGGCAGGAGGGAACAGACCGCGTCGAGCACGCGGACGCGGTCGGAGACGTCCGGCAGTCGCTTGCCCGGTCTCGGCGTGATCGCCACCTGCCGGTTGCCGAGCAGCAGCGCCGCCACTCCGGCCGTCCATTCGAAGCCCAGCTGATCGACCATCAGGGCCAGTTCGCTGGCAGGCGTTTGCGGCACGGCAACAGTCATCGGGACCGCATCGCCGGGAAGAGCCGGCGGGTCCGACAGCAGCGCGCGGTCGATCCCGGACCAGGTCAGGGCGGCCCGGGCGGCCTCCGCCCACTCCAGCAGGATCAGCCGCCAGGTGTAACTGGGGGCGCCGGTGCCGTCGGTGGCGCCGTCCCATGTGGTCTCCACGGAGGCGCAGACGGGTTCCGGGTGCGTGTCGGTGCTGCCGAGGAACACCCGCCACGGCAGTTCGCCCCCGGGTTCACGGCCGCCGGGTGCGCCGGTGGCAGAGGCCTTCCAGAGGTAGGTGCTCGCCCGGTCGTCCGGAAGGCTGCTCCGCAGCACCTCGTAGCCCATGGTCTGCCCCGGATGCTTGCCCAGCACCGCCCAGTGCGCGGTCAGTCGTTCCTCTCCGAGGCTCTCGTTCACCGCCGCTTCCCCCCGCGCCACCCGCCCCGGCTGCGGTCCCGGTGGATCCGGCTCTCCAGGTCGGTCAGCGGCTCCAGGACGTTGATCGGCACTGGGGAGGTACGGATGTGCAGCGTCCGGTCCACCGTGACCGGCTGGACGTAGTCCCCGTAGTCGAAGACGTGCTGCGGGTTCAGCCGGAAGCCGATGGCGGAGGTCGCGTAGTAGGAGACGCGCCGGGGGTCGAAGTGGGAGTAGAGGGCGTCGCGCACCAGCCGGGCGTTGGATCCGCGGAAGTCGTCGCACATCCACTGGAAGTACTTCTCGCTCTGTTCCTGGGGCACGACCGGAAGCTGTGAGCCCACCGTGTCCTGGGTGACCCAGCCCGCTTCCACTGCGGGCTGGAAGACGTCCGGGTGGTCGAACTTGGCGATGCAGACGGACAGATGGTGCGGAAGCTTGCCGTCGACGAGCCCGTCGCGGTCCCGGACCCGTGCGGTCAGCTGGGTCAGGGTCGCCTGGAGATAGGTGAAGCTCTCGGTGGCCTCCTCGGCGTCACCGACCGGGTCGAAGAGATAGATCAGCCCATGGGACCGTGCGAGCTGACCGACGAGCTGGGCCTGCTGGGGGTGATCGTGCCGGAACACCTCTCCGGCCGCGTCCTGGATCTCGAGTACGAAGTTGGGCCGGCGGGTCCGGAATCCCAGCTTTCCCTTCTCCTCGGGCCCGTGCAGGGACCAGGCCATGTTCTGGACGCCCATGGTGGCCTGGGGGAAGGTCCGCTGCCGGGTCAGCAGGTCCATGCCCTGGGTCAGGAAGGCGTTGGCCTCCTGCGTCATGCCGCTGATGTTCCAGCTGCCCTCGTTGTGCCGCTGGTACTGCATCGCGGCGATCGGCAGGGCGGCGAGATAGGTCGTCTTGCCCGAGCGGGGCGCGCCCCACAGCCCGATCCTGATGCGGTCCGCGGCCGTCCCGTCCCCCTGCCTGGCGGACGGAATCCGCTCGGGTTCCGAGACCGGCACAGCATCGGGTACGGGCACAGGCTCCGGGGCACGGCCTTCTCCCGCCACGGCCTGCCCCGGCGGCCTGCCCGGCGCGAGACCGCCCTCGGGCGGCGCGGTCGCGGGGGCCCCGGGCGGGGGCTCGGCGGCGC
>NZ_JBSGZO010000130.1:0-19082 GCF_053611045.1 Streptomyces sp. NPDC054841
GCCCCCGGTCACCGAAAGCGGTGGCAGAGGACACCCCCCGCACGTAGCGTGAACGCATGATCGAGCTCGAAGGTCTCACCAAGCACTTCGGCACGAAGGTCGCCGTCGACCATCTGTCCTTTCAGGTCCGGCCGGGTGTGGTGACCGGCTTCCTCGGGCCCAACGGCGCGGGCAAGTCGACGACGATGCGCATGATGCTCGATCTGGACAACCCCACGAGCGGGACCGTCCGGATCGACGGCAAGCACTACCGGGACCTTCAGGAGCCGCTCAAGTACATCGGCGCACTGCTGGACGCCAAGGCGATGCACGGCGGCCGCAGCGCCTACAACAATCTGCTCTGCCTCGCCCAGGCGAACCGGATCCCGGAGAGCCGGGTGGCCGAGGTTCTCGACGTGGTCGGGCTGACGCCGGTGGCGAGGCAGAAGTCCAAGGGATTTTCGCTCGGTATGAGCCAGCGGCTGGGAATCGCCTACGCGCTGCTGGGCGATCCGGAGATCCTGATGTTCGACGAGCCGGTCAACGGGCTGGATCCCGAAGGAATTCACTGGATCCGCAATCTTATGAAGACCCTCGCCGCCGAAGGCCGGACGATCTTCGTTTCCTCGCATCTGATGAGCGAAATGGCCCTCACCGCCGATCACTTGATCGTGATCGGGCAGGGCAAGCTGCTGGCCGATACCTCGATGGCTGATTTCATTCATCAGAACTCGCGCAGTTATGTACGGCTCCGCTCGCCGCAGCGGGAGCGGCTGCGCGACATACTCCACGAATCGGGCCTGACGGCCATCGAGGCGGGCAACGGGACGCTGGAGATCGACGGCGCCACCACCGAGCAGCTCGGCGAGCTGGCCGCGCAGCACCGGATCGTGCTGCATGAACTGAGCTCCCAGCGCGCCTCGCTGGAGGAGGCGTTCATGCAGATGACGGCAGGCGCGGTGGAGTACCACGCACACTCCACCGCCGGTCACGGCCCCCAGTGGGCCCCGCGCAACGAGGGAGCCTGACCCATGGCCTCGGTACCCGCCGTCCTCCGGTCCGAGTGGACCAAGATCCGCACGGTCGCCTCCACCACATGGACGCTCGTGAGCGCCTTCGTCGTGACGGTCGCCGTCGGCGGACTGCTCTGCGCGCTGCTGGCCTCGACCTTCGACGATCTTCCGGCCGCCGAGCAGGCCACGTTCGACCCGACGCTCATCAGCTTCTCCGGGATGGTGCTCGGCCAGCTGGCGATGGTCGTCTTCGGCGTCCTCGTCGTCGGTACGGAATACAGCAGCGGAATGATCCGGACCTCGCTCGCCGCCGTCCCGCAGCGCGCCACGTTCCTCTTCGGCAAGATCCTGGTGGCCGGGGTACTGGCGCTGGTGGTGGGGATGGCGACGAGCTTCCTCAGCTTCTTCCTCGGCCAGGCACTGCTCGGCGACCACCGCACCTCGATCACCGAGGAGAACGTGCTGCGTGCGGTGATCGGCGGCGGCCTCTACATGGGCCTCATCGCGGTCTTCTCGATGGGTGTCGCGGCGATGCTGCGCAGTTCGATCCTGTCGCTCGGCATCCTGATGCCGTTCTTCTTCCTGGTCTCCCAGATCCTGTCGGCGGTGCCGTACGCGAAGGACGTCGCCCGCTACTTCCCGGACCAGGCCGGTTCGAAGATCATGCAGGTGGTCCCGGAGGCGATGAACAGCGAACCGGCTCCCTACGGCCCGTGGGGCGGGCTCGGGATCATGCTGATCTGGGTCGCGGCGGCACTGCTGGGCGGCTTCCTGGTCCTCAAGGAGCGGGACGCATGACGGGTCGCGCGTCGATGTGACGGACTTCCGGGGCTTGGCCGGAACCGTCAAGGCCTGGATATCCTCCTAACTCTTACGGGGGGCCTGTGGCCATGTCCGGTCCGTGCCCCGATGACCTGAACTGTCGATGGGGCTGGACAATGATCGAGGCAGTCGGCCTGACGAAGCGCTACGGCGCCAAGACGGCCGTGTACAACCTTTCCTTCCAGGTACGGCCCGGAGCCGTCACCGGCTTCCTCGGGCCCAACGGCTCCGGCAAGTCGACGACCATGCGCATGATCCTCGGACTGGACCAGCCGACTTCCGGCCATGTCACGATCGGCGGCTACCCCTTCCAGAAGCTGCCCAACGCACCCCGACAGGTCGGCGCACTGCTCGACGCCAAGGCCGTGCACGGCGGCCGGAGCGCACGGAACCATCTGCTCTCCCTCGCCCAGCTGTCCGGCATTCCAGCCCGCCGGGTCGACGAGGTCCTCGGCGTGGTCGGTCTGCAGGACGTCGCCAAGCGGCGTTCCAAGGGCTTCTCGCTGGGCATGGGGCAGCGGCTCGGCATCGCGGCCGCGCTGCTCGGCGACCCGCAGGTGCTGCTCTTCGACGAGCCGGTGAACGGTCTCGACCCCGAGGGCATCCTCTGGGTGCGCAATCTGATGAAGCAGCTGGCCGCCGAGGGCCGTACCGTTTTCGTCTCCTCGCACCTGATGAGCGAAATGGCCCTCACCGCCGACCACTTGATCGTGATCGGGCGCGGTCAGCTGCTCGCGGACATGAGCGTCAAGGACTTCATCTCGCACAACTCGGCGGACTTCGCGCGGGTGCGTACGCCGCAGACCGAGCCGCAGCAGCGGGAGAAGCTGACCACCGTCCTCACCGAGGCCGGCGGGCAGGTCATGCCCGAGCCGGACGGGGCCCTGCGGGTGACCGGTCTGGCGCTGCCGGCGATCAGTGATCTGGCGCACGACGCCGATGTGCGGCTGTGGGAGCTGTCGCCGCACCAGGCCTCCCTGGAGGAGGCGTACATGCGGATGACGCAGGGCGCCGTCGACTACCGCTCGACGGAGGACCAGAAGGCCGGTCTGATGCAGCAGCAGCCGATGGGGTACGTGCCGCCGCAGCCGGTCGTCCCCGAGGTGCCGCAGCAGGGCTGGTACGCCCCGCCGCCGCCCGGACAGAACCCGTACGCGACTCCCCCGGCCCCGGCCGCTCCCCCGGGCGGCGCACCGGTCGCTCCCCCGGCCGCCGCCGCTCCCGCCCCCGCAGACCTGACCAAGAGCAACAACGAGGACGCCCGATGACGACCCCGTACCAGCAGCAGGGCGCGTACCCGCAGGGCACGTACAGCTCCCCGATTCCCGTGCGGGCGGCGCACCTCGGTGATGCGCTCGCCTCCGAGTGGACGAAGATCCGGTCGGTCCGGTCCACCATGTGGACGCTCGGCGTGATGATCGTGCTGATGGTGGCCATCGGCCTGCTCTCCGCCTTCGCCGTGGCCTCCTCCGACGCCGAGCTGGGCGAGGAGTCCGTTCTCGGCCTCGGCTTCTTCGGCGTACTGCTCGGCTCGATCTGTGTGATCACGCTCGGCGTGCTGACCATCGCGTCCGAGTACGGCACCGGAATGATCCGTACGACCCTGACCGCGTGCCCGAGCCGCGCCCGGGTGCTGACCGCGAAGGCGATCGTCTTCTTCGGGCTGGTCTTCGTGATCACGACGGTGACCGCCGGCATCGTCGGCGCCCTGCAGACCTCGATCGTGGACGGCGGCGTCACCACCGGCGAGGACTGGTTCCACGCGACGGTCGGCATCGGTCTCTACGTCGCCCTGCTCGGCCTGCTGTCGCTCGCCGTCGGCGCACTGATCCGGCACTCGGCGGGCGCCATCACCATCATGATCGGTCTGGTGCTGCTGCCGCTGGTGCTGGCGCTGTTCATGTTCTCGCCGTCGCTGGGGGAGGTGCGGGAAGCGCTCCTCGAGTACTCGATCCCGAGCCAGCTGGGCGTGCTCTACAGCACTCCGGTGACCGAGTCCGGCCCGACCGGCTGGGATCCGCTGTGGATCATGCTGGCGGCCACGGCCGTCGCGATGACCGGAGCGTTCCTCTCCCTCGCCAAACGCGACGTATGAGCGTCTGAGCCTGTTCGGTACTCAGTGCCGAGGTGCGTTACGGGACCGCTGCACCCGCGTGGTGCGGCGGTCCTTCGCGTTCCAGCACGCCTTGTGCCAGTGCCGCCGGTCGTCCACGCCGCCGTACTCCGGCCAGGCCACCACATGCGGCGTCCCGGAGGGGATCTCCTGGTCGCAGCCGGGGCAGCGGTACCGCTTGCCGACGGTGTTCGCCCCGGCGACATGGCGTACGGACCACTCCTCGCCCTGCCAGCTCTCGGTCCGCTGCACCCCGCCGTAACGGTCGCCCGCCTCGCCTGCGGGGTCGGACGGCTTCTCGCCGCCGCGAGGGCGGTTTCGGCGCGGGGACACGTGACACCTCGCTGAGCACTGGGCAGACCGGACAGTTCCCTTCCAGCCTACGGTCCGCCGCTGTGGGTACACGTCCTGCACGGCGCCGGACCGGGCCACCCACAGGGGCCAGTTACCGGAAAATCGCAACAATTTCACGAGTGGCCGTGCCTTTGGCACGTGTCAGACGTTGTTGCCTGTGTGGGGGGAGTGCCGCGTCGGCCGCAAGGAGGCAAAAGGCGATGCGCGTTGGAGCTTTTGTACTGGCCGCCCAGTTCCCGGGCCAGGGCCAAGGGGAGGCACTGCACCGGGCGGTGCGGTCCGCGGAGGCCGCGGAGGCGGCCGGTCTCGACTCGGTCTGGCTCGCCGAGCACCACTTCGTGCCGTACGGGGTGTGCCCGTCGGCGGTGACTCTGGCCGCGCTGCTGCTCGGCCGCACGGAGCGGATCCGGGTGGGCACGGCCGTGAGTGTGCTGCCCACCGCCCACCCCGTCGCACTCGGCGAGCAGGCGGCGCTGCTGCACCTCACCTCCGGGGGGCGGTTCTCCCTCGGTGTGGGCCGTGGCGGACCCTGGGTCGATCTGGAGGTCTTCGGATCCGGTCTCGCGGCGTACGAGAAGGGCTTCCCCGAATCGCTGGATCTGCTGCTGCGTTGGCTGCGCGACCCCCGTGTCTCGGCCGAGGGGGAACGATTCACTTTCCGTGAAGTCCCCGTCGTACCACGGCCGGACGAGCTGCTCTGCGGCAACGGCGAAGGTCCCGGGGATCCGGACGGTCCCGAGGGTCCGGAGGTGGTCGTGGCGTGCACCTCGCCCGCGAGCGTGCGGCTGGCGGCCGAGCGCGGACTGCCCATGCTCCTCGGGATGCACTGCGGCGACGAGGAGAAGGCGGAGATGGTCGCCCTGTGGCGCAGGCACGCCCTCGCCGCGGGCCGGGCGCCGGAGACGGTCGCGCGCGCGGGCCATGTGTCGGCCGGTGTCGCGCAGATCGCGGACAGTCGTGCGGCGGCGGAGGAGACTCTGGTCAAGGCCATGCCCGGATGGCTCAAGCAGGGGCTGGACGCCCATGTCACGGTCGACGGCAGGCAGCGCTCGATGCGCGATCCCGTGGCGTACACGGAGCTGTTGTGCGGGCTGCATCCGGTGGGCCCGCCGCGGCTGGCGGCCGACCGGCTCGCCGCGACCTCGGAGCGCACCGGCATCACGCGCTTCGCCCTGCTGGCCGAGGGCTCCGGCGATCTGGCGGCCACGGAGGAGAACGTGCAGCGGCTGGGTTCCGACGTGCTGCCGCTGCTCCGCTGAGCGGGCGGGGTGAGCTTGCGGGCCGCACTTCCGTCCGGCCCGCACTCCTCCACCGGCCCGTCGTCCGGAAGATGCTGCCGCTCCGGCGTGCATGAAGCCTCCCGCGGTGCGGAGCGGCAGCAAAGGCATCAGCAGTCGCGCAGTTCGGGCGACTGGTTGAGCAGCTGGGCCCTTACGGAAGTGAAGCGGGCGAGCCGCTCGTCCACCGAGGGGTCCAGTGGGAACACCGCGACGCGGTGGCAGTTCTGGAAAGCGAGTCGTACTCCGAAGTGCCGCTGCAGCGCACCCCGGATGGCGTCACTCGCGAGCGCGCGCAACAGCTGACCGCGTGCCTGCTCGTCCGGCGGCGGCGTCTGGTTGTCGGCGAACTGACCGCCGTCCACCTTCAGCTGGGCCACCAGAGAACTGACCATCTCCCATGCATAGGGCAGGGAGGTCCGGACGCAGTCGACGAATGCAGCTTCGTCGACCTCGCCTCGCTCGGCCTGTTCCAACAGCGCCGGTGAGACGTCGAGCGACATGGGTTCTCCTCTCGCGACCCCGATGAACGAGGTCTTACGGGCAGGGAAGGAGGCGACGGCGCACGACTGAGTACGCCGCTCCCGACGACGCAGCGTGCACGACCGGCGACCTCCTGCTTCCACGTTAGGGGCGCTGTCTGGTCCGCACCAGGAGAATGGGAACACAACCGGCCAATTACGAAGGGGACAAGAGGGGCGAGCCGGAGGGTCCAGGCCAGGGGCGGCGTTGGGCGAAGGTCCGCGAATCGCGCGGGCGGGGCCCGGTCGAGTAGCGTTGCGCACCATGCGTCTCGTCATCGCCCGCTGCTCCGTGGACTACGCCGGCCGGCTCACCGCCCACCTGCCCACCGCCCCCCGTCTGATCCTGGTCAAGGCAGACGGCAGTGTCTCCATCCACGCGGACGACCGGGCGTACAAACCGCTCAACTGGATGTCGCCTCCGTGCACGCTGAAGGAGGGCGACGACAGCGTGTGGACGGTCGTCAACAAAGCAGGCGAGAAACTGATCATCACCATGGAGGAGATCCTCCATGACTCGTCGCACGAGCTGGGTGTGGACCCGGGCCTCATCAAGGACGGCGTGGAAGCGCATCTCCAGGAGCTCCTCGCGGACCGGATCGAGACACTCGGCGAGGGCTACAGTCTGATCCGCCGCGAGTACCCCACGGCCATCGGCCCGGTCGACATCCTGTGCCGGGACTCCGACGGGGCGACGGTGGCGGTGGAGATCAAGCGGCGTGGCGAGATCGACGGTGTCGAGCAGCTCACCCGCTATCTGGAGCTGCTGAACCGCGACCCGCATCTGGCCCCGGTCCGCGGCGTCTTCGCGGCACAGGAGATCAAGCCCCAGGCCCGCGTCCTGGCGACGGACCGCGGCATCGGGTGCGTGGTGCTGGACTACGACGCCCTGCGCGGCATCGAGGACGACAAGCTGCGCCTGTTCTGAGGCTGTCCGAGGGGGCGTGTGCGGGGCCGGCGCCCCCACACACCCCCATCAGGACGTCAAAACCGTCAGGACCGTCAGGACGCCGAGCCGCTCGGCTGCGCCTGGCTGCTGCTGGGGCTGGTGCCACCCGTGGTGTCGCCGCTGTCCGTACCGCCGCTGTCCGTACCGCTGGTGGTCGTACCGCTGCTGTCCGTGCCGGTCGACGTCGTGCCGCCGTCCGTGCTGCCGCCCGTCGTGGGAGAGCTGCTGCCACCCGTGGTCGGGGACGAACTGCCCCCCGTGGTGGGTGAACTGCTGCCGCCCGTCGTCGGCGAGGAACTTCCGCCCGTCGTCGGCGTGCTGCTGCCGCCCGTCGTGGGAGAGCTGGTGCCGCCCGTGCTCGGCGACGAGCTGCCGCCGGTGGTGGTCGGCGAGGAACTTCCGCCGCCGGTCGTGGACGTGCCACCGGTCGTCGAACCCGTCGTGCCCGATCCCCCGCCGGTGGTCGACGGTTCGCCACCCGGCGTCGACGGGTCGCCCGCAGAACTGCTCTCGCCCGGCTGGGCGGTGCCGGGCGTGCCCGACGTGGAGCCGCCGGTCGTGCCGTCGGGGCGGCGGGTGGAGTCGTCCGCCGGTTCGTCCGCGTTGAGGCCGTCGCCTCCGTCGTCCTCGTTCGCCGACTGTTCGTTGGTGACGCGGTCCGCGGGATCCTCGTTGCCGGAGGTCGCCCCCAGCGTCACCACCGTGCCGAGGACGGCGGCCAGCAGCGCACCCGCGCCGGCCGCGACCAGGTTGCGGCGGGTGCCGGTGAGAATCGTGCGGCGGGCACGCTCGGCCAGGGACGGCGACGGGGTCTCCTGACGGGTGACCAGCGTCTCGGCCGTTTGCAGGGCGGCCGGGACGCCCCTGGGCGGGGACGCCGACTCCTCGTGGCGCGCGGCCGGGACTTCCTCGCCCGCCGGGGTGCGCCCCCCGGGCACGTGGCCGCCCGCGCGGTCGGCCACGAGGGCGAGCGCCCGCCGGCCGGCGACCGTACCGCTCTTGTCGGCGAGCGCGCCGCGCATGCCGATGGACGCCTCCAGTTCGGCGCGGGCCCGGTCCAGGTTCCCGGCGCACAGCGCGAGCACGCCCAGCTCATGGTGGAAGTACGCCTCTTCGGCGACCTCACCGGAGATCCTGGCCGCCTCCTGGCCGGTCCGCAGCGTGCGCTCCCAGGCGCCCCAGTGCAGTCCGGCGGCGAACGCGGGCGCGGCGCTGCGGGCGAGCAGCACGGCGGCGCTGGAGTGTCCTGCCTCGTCGCCCGGCACCAGCGCGCTCATCGCCGCGAGGATCGCGTCGGCCTCGGTCGCCGCCCGCTCGGGCGCCACCGAGGGGTGGCCGGCCCACCAGGCGTAGTGCTGGGCGGCGGTGTGGGCGCGGGCCACGGCGCCCTCGCCGTAGCCGATGGCTTCCAGCTGGGCCGCGACGCCCGCCGCCAGCCGGTAGCGGGAACCGACGGGGGTGAGCAGGGCGCAGCTGGTCAGTTCGCCGAGTGCGGCGTCCGCGTGGGTGTCCCCGACGAGGGCGGGCAGATGCGCCTGGTGCGGGACCTCGCCGCCGAGCGCGACGGCGAACCGGAGGGTGTCACGGGCCGATTCGCTGAGCCGGGAGGCGAGCAGCGCGGCGGGCGCGGCGCCCTCGCCCAGCGTCGGCAGCGGTACGTCATGGCCGTCGGCGAACACGTTGTCCGCGGCGTCTTCGTCGTCGTCCGGTCCGTCGGGCACGGCGCGGAGCGCGTCGCGCTGCCGCAGCAGTGCGCCCGCCTGGACGAAGCGCAGCGGCAGACCCTCCGACTCGAACCAGAGGTCCCCCGCCCAGTTCGCCTCGTCGTCGGTGAGCGACCGGTCCACGGCCTGCTCCAGCAGCTCCAGGGCGGCGCTGCGGCTGAGCCCGGAGAGGAACACCTCTTCGAGGTGGGAGTCGGCCGAGGGTGCCGCGACGTCGGGTGTCGCGGCGAGCAGGAAGGCGCACTCGGGGGTGGCGTCGAGGAGCTCGTCCAGCGCGCTGCCGCCGGACTCCAGGTCGTCGAGGACGACCACGGCACCGATGTCACGGACGAACTCGAGCAGTCCGGCCCGGTCGGGGCGGTGCAGCGGCGCGCTGTGAACGGCGGCGAAGAGTTCGTACAGCAGCTCGGTCGGCGTGCGGTGGTAGCCGGAGAGGCGGACGACTCCGTCGGGTGCGAGGTCCGCGCAGTCTGCGGCGACGGCGTCGAGCAGGGCCGTGCGCCCGGAGCCCGCGGGCCCGGTGAGCCGGACCGACCGGCCGCGTCCCAGCAGCCGTACCAGCCGCTCGCGTTCCTCGTGGCGCTCGAGCAGCGGCAGCGGGGGCGCAGCGGGGCCGGGCGGCACCGGCGGCTGGGCGGCACGCCGACGCTCCTCGCGCACCTCGGCACTGTGCCGGACCGGTCGGGCCGGCTGTTCCCCGGGCCGGCAGGGCTCTATCTCACTGCCGTCGACGGGGTTTACGGTGAGCAGGAAGTCACCGGAGACGAGCCGGACGGTGCGGGCGAGCGCGGGTGTCTTCTGCCCGAAGTCGGGAGTCACCGCGTCGCGCTGCGGTCGCTGCGCGCTGCCGTCGTCGTCGAGGCGGTTGTTGTCGTGGCCGTACTCTTCCGGCCCCCGGTTCATCGGGTCCATGGTCAAAGCCCCCCAGATGGCGTCTCGTGCGGAAGCCCCTCCCGGCCTGTCTGCACGCTCCGCTGTCGCGTCTGGTCCGGTGCCCGCCGTGATGGGTCTGTGAATCGGCAGGCGACCGAACCCTAGACCTTCGCTCAGTATCCGGGAACAGTCGGGGTGCCGGGCCGCCCAGGACATCACGGTCTCGTGAGGATTGTGCGCCCTGCCCGGTCAGACCCGAGGCAGGGACTCTGCGGCGATTCCGCCCTCGATGGCCAGGATTCGGTGGAGCCGGGTAGCCACCAGGAGGCGCTGCATCTGGGGCGGTACGCCGCGCAGGACGAGCCGCCGGCCGCAGCGGCCGGCCCGTCGGTGCGCCCCCATGATGACCCCGAGTCCGGTGGCGTCCCAGGAGTCCAGATCGGTCAGGTCGAGCACCAGGTCGCCGACTCCGTCGTCGACGGCCGAGTGCAGGACCGTACGGGCGTCCGCCGCGCTGCGGACGTCGAGGCGGCCCTCGACGACCAGCCCGGCGTGGTCGCCCCTGATGTACATATGCGCTCCCCGAGAGTGCTTTCTCCGTCAGGTCTGTCTGCTCTGTCTGCGTCCGACTGCTGGTCCTGCTGGTCCTGCTGGTCCTGCTGGTCCTGCTGGTCCTGCGTGGTTCCACTGCGGTTCTGTCGCGTACTTCTTTTGCAACAACTGACTGCCGTACGGACAGAGAAGTTGCCGCCTGTAAGCGAACCGATACCGAATTCACCCTGAGGGGTGATGATGCGCAGGCTCGTGCGGTCGGTGCGCGGTCAGTGCTTGTAGAAGCCCTGCCCGCTCTTGCGGCCGATGTCACCGGCGTCAACCATCCGGCGCATCAGCTCCGGCGGTGCGAACTTCTCGTCCTGCGACTCGGTGTAGATGTTGCTGGTGGCGTGCAGCAGGATGTCGACACCCGTCAGGTCGGCGGTGGCGAGGGGGCCCATGGCGTGGCCGAAGCCGAGCTTGCAGGCGATGTCGATGTCCTCGGCGGTCGCGACGCCCGATTCGTACAGCTTGGCGGCCTCGACGATGAGCGCCGAGATCAGGCGGGTGGTGACGAAGCCCGCGACGTCACGGTTGACGACGATGCAGGTCTTGCCGACGGACTCGGCGAACTCGCGGGTGGTGGCGAGGGTTTCGTCGCTGGTCTTGTAGCCGCGGACGAGCTCGCACAGCTGCATCATCGGGACGGGCGAGAAGAAGTGCGCGCCGACGACGCGCTCCGGACGCTCCGTCACGGCCGCGATCTTCGTGATCGGGATGGCGGAGGTGTTGGAGGCGAGCACCGCCTCGTCCCGCACGAGCTTGTCGAGGGCGCGGAAGATCTCGTGCTTGACCTCGAGCTTCTCGAAGACGGCCTCGACGACGATGTCCGCGTCGGCGACGGCGTCGAGGTCGGTGGTCGTGGTGATGCGTGCCAAGGCCGCCTCGGCATCGGCTGCTTCGAGCTTGCCCTTGGCGACGAACTTCTCGTACGAGGCCTTGATGCCGTCGGTGCCGCGGGTCAGGGCCGCGTCGGTGACGTCACGCAGCACGACGTCCCAGCCCGCCTGGGCGGAGACCTGCGCGATGCCGGACCCCATGAGTCCGGCCCCGATGACGGCGAGCTTCCTGGCCACTGCTGCACCCCTTAACACACGTTTACATGTCGTATCCCTGCCGGAGGTTATCGGTCGTGAGCGGCCCTGTGGCGGCGAAGAGATGCGCGTCACGTCTCAGATGACGGACATCACACCGGTACGGGCCGTCATGTGAGCCGTGCCGCATAGCCGAGGACCCGCTCGCTGAGCAGATCCTCCATGTCGTCGATGAGAACGAGCACCTCGCGGGAGACCTCGACGGGCCGGCGACCGGCCATCATCTCCCGGCCGATGGCGCCCATGACGGTCTCGTACACCCAGTTGATCTGTCCGGCCATCAGGGCGGGCATCACGTCGCCGGGGGCGGCGTCCGTCTCCTCGCGCAGGGCCTGCGCCAGCCGGTCGACGATCTCCCGCTGGAAGGTCAGGACACGGGACTGGAGGGAGGGGGCGCCGTGGATGACGCGGAGGAAGCGCTCGTACCCGTCCAGCAGTCCGACCGACGGCGAGACCGCCTCCACCTCGGCACGGAGTTCGCGCAGCACGGCCGCGGCCGCCGACTCGCCCGCGTCCCGCGCGCGGACCCAGCGCGCGAGCCGGTCGACGAGGGCGGTCTCGCGGTCGAAGAAGAGGTCCTCCTTGGCGGGGAAGTAGTTGTAGACGGTGTTGACGGAGACGTCCGCGGCTTCCGCGATCTCCGCGATCGTCACCGTGTCGAAGCCGCGCTCCATGAACAGACCCGTGGCCACGTCCGAGATGTGCTGCCTGGTCCGGCGCTTCTTCCGCTCCCTGAGTCCCTCAGCCATGGGTTCATCGTAGCCCTCGTTGGGCTTTCTTAATTTTTGGAGTCATTGCAAATTTTCAGTGCCTCTGTTTTTCTTGGAGGCATGGCAGTCATCACGACCTCCGGCCTGGCCCGGACGTTCACCACGAAGAGCGGACCCGTCGACGCGGTCCGCGGCATCGACCTCACCGCCGAGCGAGGCGAGATCCTCGGCTTCCTCGGACCGAACGGCGCGGGCAAGACCACGACCCTGCGCATGCTCACCACGCTCCTGCCGCCCACCGGCGGCACCGCCACCATCGCGGGCCGCGACCTCACGACGGACCCCGCGGGCGTGCGCGAGAAGATCGGGTACGTAGCCCAGTCCGGCGGCGTCGATCCGGCCGTGACGGTGCGCGAAGAGCTCGTGACCCAGGCGCGGTTCTACCGCTTCTCCCGGGCCGAGGCGGCCGCCCGCGCCGAGCAGTTGGCCCGCGACCTGGACCTCACCGGTCTCCTCGACCGGCCGTGCGCCGCGCTCTCCGGCGGCCAGCGGCGCCGGCTCGACATCGCCATGGCGCTCACCCACCGGCCCGAGGTGCTCTTCCTCGACGAACCGACGACCGGCCTCGACCCGGGCAGCCGCGCCGATCTGTGGCAGCTGGTGCGCCGGCTGCGCGACGAGCACGGCACCACCGTCTTCCTCACCACGCACTACCTCGACGAGGCGGACGAGCTGTCCGACCGGATCGTCGTCGTCGACAAGGGCTCCGTCGTCGCCACGGGCACCCCGGCCGCGCTGAAGGAGCGGCACGCGGGGTCGGTGGACGCCTCGCTCCAGGACGCCTTCCTCGCCATCACCGGACGCGGTCCCGCGCCGGTGGACACCACCCCCGTCGCCGTCTAGGAGCCCCCTGTGCTGATGCACGACACCGCGCTGGTCTTCGGCCGGTACGCCCGCCAGACACTGCGCTCCACGTTCCAGATGCTCTTCGGCGTGCTGATGCCGCTGCTGTATCTGCTCTTCTTCGGGCCGCTGCTCACCGGTCTGCCGCTCGGCTCGCAGGGCGACTCCTGGCAGGTGCTGGTGCCGGGACTGCTGCTGCAGCTGGTGCTGTTCGGCGCGTCGTTCGCCGGGTTCGGCATCATCGTCGAGAAGCAGACGGGCGTCGTCGAACGGATGCGGGTCACCCCGGTCAGCCGGCCGGCGCTGCTGCTGGGACGGGTGCTGCGCGATGCCGCGGTCCTCGTCCTCCAGTCCGTGCTGCTGGTGCTGGCCGCGGCGGTGCTGGGACTGCGGGCGCCGCTCGGCGGCATCCTCATCGGTTTCGCCTTCGTCGGCGCACTGACGATCGGGCTCGCGTCGCTCTCGTACGCGATGGCGATGAGGGTCGCCACACCGCAGGAGTTCGGGCCGCTCATCAACGCGGTGACCATGCCGTCGATGCTGCTGTCCGGGCTGATGCTGCCGATGGCGCTGGCGCCGGTCTGGCTGGACGTCCTCTCGCACTTCATGCCGTACCGCTACCTGGTGGACGCGGTACGGGCCGGGTATGTCGGCGACTACGGCGGTACGGCGATGCTGTACGGAGTCCTGGCCGCCGTCGGCTTCGCGGCGCTCGGCGTGACCGCGGGGACACGGGTCTTCCGGAAGGCCGGCGCGTGATGGAGCGGGCACATAACTAGGCTGGCCACATGGTCAATCTGACGCGCATCTACACGCGCACCGGCGACAAGGGCACCACGGCGCTCGGCGACATGAGCCGCACCGCCAAGACCGACCTGCGGATCTCGGCGTATGCCGACGCCAACGAGGCCAACGCGGTCATCGGTACGGCCGTCGCGCTCGGGCAGCTGCCGGAGGAGGTCGTGAAGGTCCTCGTCCGGATCCAGAACGATCTCTTCGACGTGGGCGCGGATCTGTCCACACCGGTCGTCGAGAACCCGGAGTACCCGCCGCTGCGGGTGGAGCAGTCGTACATCGACAAGCTGGAGGCGGACTGCGACCGCTTCCTGGAGGACCTGGAGAAGCTCCGCTCCTTCATCCTCCCGGGCGGCACGCCGGGCGCGGCGCTGCTGCACCAGGCGTGCACGGTCGTCCGTCGCGCGGAGCGCTCCACATGGGCGGCGCTGGAGGTGCACGGCGAGACGATGAACGCGCTGACGGCGACGTATCTCAACCGGCTGTCGGACCTGCTGTTCATTCTCGCGAGGATCGCGAACAAGGAGGTCGGCGACGTGCTCTGGGTGCCGGGCGGCGAGCGCTGAGACGGCCGCGGCAACACCCCCCTGCCGGGGGTCCGGGGGTCACCCCCGGGAGACACAGCATTCTCGCGAGGATCGCGAACAAGGAGGTCGGCGACGTGCTCTGGGTGCCGGGCGGCGAACGCTAGCGCTCCACGCGGACCGGTTCGCGGTCCGGCTTCGCGGGCGCCGGTGCCTTCTTCGGCCAGATCGCGTACGTGAGCGCGACCAGGCCGTGGATGCCCGCCGTCCGCCACGCCGTGTACATCCAGCTCTCCAGCGCACCGGTCCGGCTCGCGTCGCCCACGTACCAGATCGCGATCTGCAGCAGCGCGGTCGCGACGGCCGCCGCGGCCAGCGTGCCCAGCCAGATCCTCCCCTCGTGGCGGGCCCGGGCCGTCCCGTACCGCGGCGGCTTCGGCGGCGGCGGGGCCCCGCCGAGGCGGTGCGCCGCATGCCCGTCGAGCCACTTCACCGTGCGGTGGCCGTGGCCGACGGTGTAGCCGATGTAGAGCGCGGCCACACCGTGCACCCCGCTCGGGTCGGCGCCGTTCTTGAGATCGACCGCGGTCGCGACCAGCAGCACGACCTCCAGCAGCGGCTCGCACAGCAGCAGCGCGGCGCCCGTCCGCGGCATCCTCAGCAGATAGCGCACGGCCAGTCCGGCGGCCAGCAGTACCCAGAAACCGATCTCGCAGATCACGATCAGCGTGACGATCACGGCGTCTCTCCCTTCGTCCTGTTCTTCGTCCCGATCCAGAATCGCCGCCGGGGAGCGCGGGATCGTCGTCGTGAGTGACGAACCGTGACTGCATCGTTCGATGTATCCCGGGCTCAGCCCGGACGGTGAGGACCGGAGCCCCCGGCTCCGTGTTTGATGGAGCGGTGACGTTCCCCCGCCCCCACCGCCAAGACGCCTTCTTCGCAGCCGCCGGACTCGCCGGCGGCGTACTGCTGTGGTCGCTCGGGCTGCACACCACCACGGGCGTCCGCCCGCTCTCCGCGTCCTGGGTGACGCTGGTGCCGCTGGTCGTGATGGCCTGCATGGAGCTGCTGCGGCGGACCATGCCGCAGACGGCGCTGGTCGTGGGCACGCTCGCGGTTGTGGTGGACCAGCTCACGAAGGGCAACATGGCGACGGTCCTGATGTTCACGGACCTCGTGTACGCCGCCGTCGTGTACGGCACGCCCGCCTCCGCCCGCCGTATCCCGTACGTGACGGGACTGGTCACGGTCGCGGCGACGGTCGGGTTCCTCGCATGGTTCCGGGAGCCCGCCGCGCTGCTGATCGGGATGGTCGCCGGGCTGGTGTCGTTCGCGCCCGCCACCACCGGCGCGCTCGTCCGCAACCACCGCGAGGCCGCCGACGCGGCACGGCTGAGGGCCGAGCAGACCGCACTGCTCGCCGAGATGGACCGCAGGCAGGCGGTCATCGCCGAGCGCGCCCGGATGGCCCGCGAGCTGCACGACATGGTCGCCAACCATCTGTCGGCGATCGCCATCCACTCCACCGCCGCGCTCTCCCTCGACAAGCCGTCGACCACCCGGCAGGCGCTCACGGTCATCCGGGAGAACAGCGTGGAGGGCCTCGCGGAGATGCGCCGGCTGATCGGGCTGCTCCGGGACAGCAGCAGCGGTGACGCCGAGCCGGCCACCGCGCCGACGCTCGCCGGCCTCGACGCGCTGATCGCGCAGGCCCGTACCAACGGCGGGGCGAGCGGGCTGACCTTCACGCTGGACGACGCCCGGGAGGAGGGCGTCGCACTGCCCGCGCCGGTTGAGCTCGCGGCGTACCGGATCGTGCAGGAGTCGCTGACGAACGCGTTGAAGCACGCCGATCCGGGTGAGGTCGCGGTGAGTCTCGCGGGCGCGGCGGGGAACGCGCTGACGGTGTCGGTGACGAGCCCGTACGGCAGCCGGCCGGGGCCTCGCGCTCCGGGTTCCGGCGCCGGGCTGGTGGGCATGCGGGAACGGATCGCACTGCTGGACGGGGAGTTCGCGGCGGGGCCGGAGCCGGGTCCGCTCGCCGGACCGGCGAAGATCTGGCGGGTGCGGGCAGTGCTGCCCATGGTGGACGACAAGGAGCCCTCGGCATGAGCGGTGTGATCCGTGTACTGGTCGCGGAGGACCAGAGCGCCGTGCGGGCCGGACTGGTCCTCATCCTGGGCAGTGCCCCCGGCATCGAGGTGGTCGGGGAGGCCCCGGACGGCGAGGAGGCGGTGCGCCTGGCCCGGGAGCTGCGCCCGGATCTGGTCCTCATGGATGTGCAGATGCCCCGTCTGGACGGGGTTTCCGCGACCCGGCAGGTGGTCGCGGAGGGCCTCTGCGACGTCCTCGTGCTGACCACCTTCGACCTCGACGAGTACGTCTTCGGCGCGCTGCGCGCCGGGGCCGCGGGCTTTCTGCTGAAGAACGCGGACGCGAAGGAGCTGATCGAGGCGGTGCGGACGGTCGCACGCGGCGAGGGGCTGATCGCCCCGGCCGTCACCCGCAGGCTGATCGCGGAGTTCGCGGCACCGAAGCCCGTACGGTCCGCGAACGCGCCGGACCCCACTGTGCTCGACGCCCTGACACGTCGTGAGCGCGAGGTGCTGTCGTGTCTGGGTCAAGGGCTGTCGAACGCCGAGATCGCGGTGCGGCTGCAGATGGCGGAGGCGACCGTGAAGACACATGTGAGCCGGCTGCTGGGGAAGCTGGAGCTGCGCAGCAGGGTGCAAGCGGCCGTCCTGGCCCAGGAGTTGGGGATCTGAGGAACCACGGGCGCACCCTCGTTCGACTTTGGTCTGGACCTATTGACGATTGGTCCAGACCTTCCTACTCTCACCGCACGGCACGCCGCGGTGAGCCCCGCGGAGTGCGCTGCACGGACCGACCCCCGATTTGTCCGTCCGCAACTCGAGGAGCACCCCTTGAGCACGAGTACCCCCCGCACCAGAAGCAGACTCAGATCCAGAGCGACGGCGGGACTCACCGCCCTGCTCCTCCCCCTGGCCGCGATGGTCGGCCTCGCCACCCCCGCCGAGGCGGCCACCTCCGCGACGGCGACCTACGCCAAGGTCCAGGACTGGGGCACCGGCTTCGAGGGCAAGTGGACGGTGAAGAACACCGGCACCACCTCGATCGCCTCCTGGACCGTCGAGTGGGACTTCCCCTCCGGCACGTCCGTCACCTCCGCCTGGGACGCCGACGTCACCAGCTCCGGCACCCACTGGACCGCCAAGAACAAGAGCTGGAACGGCACCCTCGCCCCCGGCGCCTCCGTGTCCTTCGGCTTCAACGGTGCGGGCCCCGGCTCCCCGAGCAACTGCAAGCTCAACGGCGGCTCCTGCGACGGCGGCACCATTCCCGGCGACAACCCGCCGTCCGCCCCCGGCACCCCGTCCGCGAGCAACATCACCGACACCTCGGTGACGCTGAGCTGGACCGCGGCCACCGACGACAAGGGCATCAAGAACTACGACGTGCTCCGCGACGGTACGAAGGTCGCGACGGTCACCGGTCTCACGTACACCAACACCGGGCTGACCGCCGGCACGGACTACTCGTACACCGTCCAGGCCCGTGACACCGCCGACCAGACGGGCCCGGTCAGCGGCGCCCGCGCCGTCCGCACCACCGGCGGCGGAGGCGGCGGCGGAGGCGGAAAGGTCAAGCTGGGCTACTTCACCGAGTGGGGCATCTACGGCCGCAACTACCACGTGAAGAACCTGGTGACCTCCGGCTCCGCGTCGAAGATCACCCACATCAACTACGCCTTCGGCAACGTACAGAACGGTCAGTGCACGATCGGCGACGCCTATGCGGACTACGACAAGGCGTACACCGCCGACCAGTCCGTCGACGGAGTCGCCGACACCTGGGACGCCGGAGCCCTCCGCGGCAACTTCAACCAGCTGCGCAAGCTGAAGAAGGCGTACCCGAACATCAAGGTGCTCTGGTCCTTCGGCGGCTGGACCTGGTCCGGCGGCTTCCCGCAGGCCGCGGCGAACCCCACCGCCTTCGCCGACTCCTGCTACCGCCTGGTGGAGGACCCTCGCTGGGCCGACGTCTTCGACGGCGTCGACCTGGACTGGGAGTACCCGAACGCCTGCGGTCTGTCCTGCGACACCAGCGGACCTGCCGCCTTCAAGAACCTGATGCAGGCCATGCGCGCCAGGTTCGGTACGAACAACCTGGTCACGGCCGCCATCACGGCGGACGCGAGCAGCGGCGGCAAGATCGACGCGGCCGACTACGCGGGCGCGGCCCAGTACACCGACTGGTACAACGTGATGACGTACGACTTCTTCGGCGCCTGGGCGGCGCAGGGCCCGACGGCTCCGCACTCCCCGCTCACGTCGTACACCGGCATCCCGCAGGCCGGCTTCAACTCCGCCGAGGCGATCGCCAAGCTCAAGGCGAAGGGCGTCCCGGCGGCGAAGCTGCTGCTCGGCATCGGCTTCTACGGCCGCGGCTGGACGGGCGTGACCCAGTCGGCACCAGGCGGCACGGCGACCGGCCCGGCCCCCGGCACCTATGAGCAGGGCATCGAGGACTACAAGGTCCTCAAGAACTCCTGCCCGGCCAATGGCACGGTCGCGGGTACGGCGTACGCACACTGCGGCTCGAACTGGTGGAGCTACGACACCCCGTCGACCATCGGCGGAAAGATGAGCTGGGCGAAGAACCAGAGTCTGGGAGGCGCGTTCTTCTGGGAGTTCAGCGGCGACACCGCGAACGGTGAGCTGGTGAGCGCGATCAACAGCGGCCTGGGATAACACCCACCGGCCGGGTACGGCAGCGGGGGCGATGAGGGGGGCCGCCGGGTGGAGTGCGCCGG
>NZ_JBSGZO010000131.1:0-18884 GCF_053611045.1 Streptomyces sp. NPDC054841
CTGCGGGGCCGACGCGGCTCCTGAGCCGCTGATTGCCGCTGTCCCGAGGGACGGAGGAGCGAAGGTGCGAAGGGTCGAAGGGGCGAAGAGCCGGAGGAGCGGGGGAGCGGATCGCCCTCGGCCGGCGCTAGCGCAGTTCGGTGACGTCCAGCTCGCCCTCCGCGTACTGCCTGCGGATCACCTTCTTGTCGAACTTCCCGACGCTCGTCTTCGGCACCGCCGGGATGATCGCCCAGCGCTCCGGCAGCTGCCACTTCGCGATCTTCCCGGCGAGGAAGTCCTTCAGCGACGCGTAGTCGGCGGTCGAGCCTTCCTTCAACACGACCGTGGCCAGCGGGCGCTCGCCCCACTTCTCGTCCGGTACGGCGACGACCGCCGCCTCCGCGATCTCCGGGTGTGACATCAGCGCGTTCTCCAGCTCGACGCTGGAGATCCACTCACCACCGGACTTGATGACGTCCTTCGCCCGGTCGGTCAGCGTCAGGAAGCCGTCGGGGCCGATGACGCCGACGTCACCGGTCTTCAGCCAGCCGTCCTCGCTGAACTTGTCGACGGGCTTGAGGTCATCGCCCGAGGCGCCACCGTAGTACGCCCCCGCGATCCACGGACCGCGCACCTCCAGCTCACCGGCCGACACGCCGTCCCACGGCAGGAACCCGCCGCCCGGGCCACGCAGCCGGGCCTCGACTCCGGCCGGGAAGCGGCCCTGGGTGAGCCGGTACCCGAACTCCGCCTCCGTACCGACCGCGTGGGCCGGCGGCCTGGCCACCGTGCCCAGCGGCGAGGTCTCCGTCATGCCCCAGGCGTGACAGACGCGCATCCCCAGCTTGTCGAACGCCTCCATCAGCGACGGCGGGCAGGCGGAGCCGCCGATGGTCACCTGGGTGAGGGAGCTCACATCGCGGGGCTTCGCCGAGAGTTCGGCGAGGAGGCCCTGCCAGATCGTGGGAACGGCCGCCGCGTGCGTCGGGCGCTCGGTCTCGATCATCTCGGCGAGCGGGGCGGGCTGAAGGAAGCGATCCGGCATGAGCATGTTCACGCCGGTCATCAGCACGGCGTGCGGCAGGCCCCAGGCGTTGACGTGGAACTGCGGGACGACGACAAGGCTGGTGTCGGCGTCCGTCAGACCCATCGACTCCGACATGTTGACCTGCATGGAGTGCAGATAGATCGAACGGTGGGAGTAGACGACTCCCTTGGGGTCGCCGGTGGTGCCGGAGGTGTAACACATGGCCGCGGCCGTGTTCTCGTCCAGCTCCGGCCAGTCGTACGCGGTCGGCTTCCCGGCGAGCAACTCCTCGTACTCGTGCACCTGGACCTGCGCTCCGTCGAGGAGGGAACGGTCGCCCGGGCCCGAGACCACGACATGCTCGACGGTCGACAGCTGCGGGAGCAGGGGTGCGAGCAGCGGCAGCAGGGAGCCGTTGACGATGACCACGCGGTCGGCGGCGTGGTTGACGATGTAGACCAACTGCTCGACGGGCAGCCGCAGATTGAGGGTGTGCAGGACGGCGCCCATGCAGGGGATGGCGTAGTACGCCTCGACGTGCTCCGCGTTGTTCCACATCAGGGTCGCGACCCGCTGGTCTCCGACGACGCCGAGATCGTCGCGGAGGGCGTGCGCCAGCCGGGCCGAGCGCTCACCGATCTCGCGGTAACTCCGGCGGTGCGGCTCGCTCTCGCCGGTCCACGTCGTAACCTGCGACGATCCATGGACGGTCATCCCGTGATTCAGGATGCGGGTCACGGTCAGTGGTACGTCCTGCATGGTGCTCAGCACGGCGTCCTCCCGGTGGGCGCACGGCAGTAAGGGTGTGCAGATTCTGCGCACATACCACTCGGTATGTCACTACCCCCGGGTACGAAAACCAGGCCGAAAACTTGTCGGCGCCCGGCCGTCAGCGCACCGGGGACAGTTCCGGATCTTCGCGGAGCTTACCGAGGGCCCGCGAGACCGCGCTCTTGACCGTGCCGACGGAGACCCCGAGCACCTCGGCCGTCTGGGCCTCGCTGAGGTCCTCGTAGTACCGCAGGACGACCATGGCGCGCTGCCGGTCCGGAAGCTTCATCACGGCACGCCACATCGCGTCGTGCAGCACCTGCTGCTCCGCCGGGTCGGGGGCGGGCACCCCGGACGGCTCCGGAAGCTCGTCGCACGCGAACTCGTCGACCTTGCGCTTGCGCCACTGCGACGTACGGGTGTTGAGCAGTGCGCGGCGGACGTAGCCGTCCAGCGCCCGGTGGTCCTCGATGCGCTCCCAGGCGACATACGTCTTGGTGAGCGCGGTCTGCAGCAGGTCCTCGGCGTCGCTCGGGTTCGCCGTGAGGGAGCGGGCGGTGCGCAGCAGCACGGGCCCCCGCGCCCGTACGTACGACGAGAACGACGGGTAGGAGGGCGGCGGCGCGGCGGCCCTGGAAGCGGTCGCGCAGACTGGCGTGGTCATGGCTCCACGCTAGGAGCGGCCCCTGCCCACAGGGATCGGCCCCAGGTCCCGAAACCGGGTCCGCCTCAGGTTGTAGGGGCGAGGCCGACCCCACCTCCTTTGGGTGGAGGAGCCGTGGCCTCCACGTCAGGGTCGGCGACCCGGTCGGCGGGCTCGGTCGGCGGGCTCGGTCGGCGAGCTCGTCCGCTTCGGCGAGCTGCCCTCGGACCTCCGGTGTCCGTCCTGGGCGCTCCTGCCTCAGTCGTCCGCGCCGAGGATCAGCCCGGAGGTGGGAACTCCCGTACCCGCCGTGACCAGGCTCCTGGCCGCGCCGGATATCTGGTTCACCGATGTGCCGCGCAGCTGCCTGACCGCTTCCGCGATGCCGTTCATGCCGTGCAGATACGCCTCTCCCAACTGGCCTCCATGCGTGTTGAGGGGAAGGGCGTCCGCGGCCACGAAGTCCGCCGCCTCGCCCAACCCGCAGAAGCCGAACTCCTCCAGTTGCATGAGCACGAACGGCGTGAAGTGGTCGTAGAGAATGCCCACATCGATGTCCCCCGGGGCCAGTCCCGAGGTCCGCCAGAGCTGGCGGGCGACCACGCCCATCTCGGGCAGTCCGGTGAGACCGTCGCGGTAGTAGCTGGTCATCTGTTCCTGCGCCCGGCCGGCGCCCTGTGCCGCGGCGACGATCACGGCGGGTGGCTGGGGCAGGTCCCTGGCCCGCTCGACAGAGGTCACGACGACGGCCTGGCCGCCGTCGGTCTCCTGGCAGCAGTCCAGCAGCCGCAGCGGCTCGACGATCCACCGGGAGGCGGCGTGATCGGCGAGGGTGATCGGCTTCCCGTGGAAGTACGCCGCGGGATTGCGGGCGGCATTACGCCGGTCCGTCACGGCGACATGACCGAACGCCTCCGGGGTCAGCCCATAGGTGTGGAGATAGCGCTGGGCCGTCATCGCCACCCAGGAGGCGGGGGTGAGCAGCCCGAACGGAATGTTCCAGCCGAGCGCCGCGCCCTCCGCCGACGGCTCCCGCTGCTGCACACCGGAGCCGAACCTCCGGCCCGAGCGCTCGTTGAACGCGCGGTAGCAGACGACGACTTCGGCAACCCCCATGGCGACGGCGAGGGCGGCCTGCTGGACGGTGGCGCAGGCCGCGCCGCCGCCGTAGTGGACCCGGGAGAAGAACGACAACTCGCCGATGCCCGCCGCCTGCGCCACGGTGATCTCGGGGCTCGTGTCCATGGTGAAGGTGACCATGCCGTCGACGTCCGCGGGGGAGAGTCCCGCGTCGTCGAGGGCGGCCCGGACCGCTTCGACGGCCAGCTTCAGTTCGCTGCGCCCGGAGTCCTTGGAGAACTCGGTCGCCCCGATCCCGACGACCGCCGCCCGGCCGCCGAGCGTGTCGGCCCTGCGCACACTCATGATCGCCCCTCCGGAACTGCCCAGGTCACCGTCACCGTGCCGGTGACGTGGTGTCCGATCCCGTTCGCCCCGACGACCCTCACCTGCGCCGTGTCCCCGTCCACTTCGGTGACCGTGCCGGTCAACGTCATGGTGTCGCCGGGGTAGTTGGGCGCACCGAGCCGTATCGCCACCTTGCGGAGCATGGACCGCGGCCCGAAGTGGTCCGTGATGAACCGCCCCACCAGGCCGTTGGTCGTCAGTATGTTCATGAAGATGTCCGGGGAGCCCTTCGCCTTCGCGAGCTCCGCGTCATGGTGCACGTCCTGATAGTCCCGGGAGGCGACGGCGCCCGCGACGATCAGGGTGCGGGTGATGGGGATGGTGAGCGGAGGCAGTTCCTCGCCCACGTGCGGGCCACTGTGTGTCGCGTCGCTCATGCCGTCTCCTCCTTCGCGAGCAACATGCCGAGTTCATCCAGGAGTTGGGAGCCGCTGCCCAGATAGGCGTCGAGCTGGCGCCCCCACAGGAAGTGCCGGTGGACGGGGTGGTCGATGTCGGCGCCGAGACCGCCGTGCAGATGCTGTCCGGTATGGACGACCCGCTTGCCCGCCTCGGACGCCCACCAGCCGGCGGTCAGCGCGTACGTGACGCACGGCAGGCCTTCGTCGTACCGCCAGGCCGCCTCGTACGCGGTGACCCGGATCGCCTCCGTGTCCATGAACGCGTCGGCGGCGCGGAGCTGTACGGCCTGGTTGGTGGAGAGGGGGCGGCCGAACTGCTCCCGTGTCGACGTGTACGCCACGGTCATGGCGAGGGAGCCCGCGCACACGCCCGCCTGGAGCCCGGCGAAGGCGGTGCGGGCCGCGGCGAGCACATCCTCGTACGCCCCGTCGTCGCCGACCCGCTCGCCGGGCGTGCCGTCCAGCGTGAGCCGGCCCGCCGCCCAGGGGGCGGTGGTCTCCACCCGTGCGGTCTGCGCGTCGGCCGTCCGTATCAGCCACAGGGCCCGCTCGCCGTCGGGCACGAGCACATGGGTGGCGTCCCTCAGCCACGGCACCCAGGTGACCGTCCCGGTCAGCCGCCCGTCGGCGGCCCGCACCGCACCGCACGCGGGGAACCCGCCGGTCGCGACAGCCGTCCCCTCCCGCAGGGCCGGCAGCAGCCGCGCCCGCTGCTCGTCCGTGCCGTGCCGGACCAGCGCAAGGAGTCCGTAGACACAGCTCGCCGCGAGGGGAACCTGCGCGGTCGTGCGCCCCTGCTCCTCCAACAGCAGCACAAGGCCGAGCAGCCCGATGTCCTCGACGGCCGCGGTCAGCCCGGCCGCGCACAGCGCCTTCCACAGCTCGGCGTCGGTTCCGGTACCGGCCCCGGTGGTGACGAGCCGCTCATGCGTGGACAGGTCTCCGAAGATCGTCGCGGCGAGATCGCGGGCCGTGGCCTGCTCCTCCGTGGGTGCGAAGTCCATGCCTCAGCCCTCGCTCCCCCGGAACACCGGCAGCTCCAGCTCCTCGTCGACCCGCAGGAACTCGAGCCGGACCGGCATCCCGATCCGCACCTTGTCGTACGGCACCCCGGTCACGTTGCTGACGATCCGCACACCTTCGGCGAGCTCGATGAGCCCCACCGCGTATGGACCCGCCGCCTCAGGACCCGCCGAGTCAGGACCCGCCGAGTCGGCCGCATGACCGGACACGGTGAAGGCCGGGAAGGGCGGGTGGTGCATCACCACGTACGAGTAGACGGTCCCGTCTCCGCCCGCCTCGACCGTATCCCACTGCGCCGAACCGCACGAGCCGCACCCCGGCAGCCAGGGGAAGCGGAGCGTCCCGCACCCTTCGCAGCGCTGTATCAGCAGCTTGTGCTCGGCGACGCCGTCCCAGAATCCGGCGTTGTCCCGGTTGATCACCGGGCGGGGCCGTCGGGCCTTGGGCTTGCGTGCGGCGGCCGGTGTGTACTTGAGGATGCGGAAGCGGTGCGTCCCCGCGAGCTCCCCGTCCGCGTGGATGTCCATCCTGGTCGTGACGAAGTGCCCCGTCCCCAGCTTGGTCGTCTTGCGCGGCGACACCGACTCGATCACCGAGTCGTAGGTGATCCGGTCGCCCGGCCGCAGCGGTCTCAGATACTCCTGCTCGCAGTCGGTCGCCACCACAGACGTGAACCCGGCGCCGTCGAGCAGCGCGGACAGCTCGTCGTACGCGCCCGAGCGGTCCGAGTGCCCTGAAAGTCCGCCCATCGTCCAGGCCTGGAGCATCGTCGGCGGGGCGATCGCGTCCGGTCCCGCGTAGGCCGGGTTCGTGTCGCCCATCGCCTCGCACCAGTGCCTGATCATCGGCTCGTTGACCCGGTCCTTGCCCGTGCCTGCCCTGGCCGCGACCCGCCGCCCCTCGTACTCCTTCAGCCGCATGTACAGGTCATCCGAATCCGTGTTCACCGCTTCCCCCTCCGCATCCCGAGCCGCATCGTCGCGACGATCTCCCGCTGCACCTCGCTCACCCCGCCCCCGAAGGTGTTGATCTGCGCCGCCCGGTTCATCCGCTCCAGCTCCCCGTCGCCGAAGACTCCCGGTGAACCGGCCCTCACCAGTCCCGCCTCCCCCGTGATTTCCTGGCACATTCGATACACCTCGACGGCCGATTCGGTTCCCATGAACTTCACGCCGCTCGCATCGCCGGGGGCCAGTCGACCGGCCCCCACATCCCCCACCAAACGCCAGTTGAGCAGGCGCGTTGCAGCAAGTCGGGCATGCACTTCGGCGAGCCTGGATCGCACCCACGGCTCGTCAACCGGTCGCCTGCCCGTCACTGGATCGGGGGTACGGGCGTGCTCCAGCGCCGCCGCGGCGAAGTCCTCGGCCTGCATGCCGATCGCCGCGAGCGCGACCCGCTCATGGTTCAGCTGGTTGGTGATCAGACCCCAGCCGCCGTTCTCCTCACCGACCAGATTCGCGGCGGGCACGCGTACCGCGTCGTAGTACGTCGACGTCGTCGTCAGCCCGCCGACCGTCTCGATCGGCGTCCAGGAGAAGCCCGGCGCGTCCGTCGGCACCAGGATGATCGAGATGCCCTTGTGCTTGGGCGCCTGCGGATCCGTACGGCAGGCGAGCCAGATCCAGTCGGCGTTCTGGGCGTTCGAGGTGAAGATCTTCTGCCCGTCGATCAGCCAGCCGCCTGCCTCGCGGCCCGCGCCCCCGGCCGGCCGGTCTTCCGCATCCCCGACCGGCCCGTCTTCCGCGCCCCCGACCGGCCCACGGCCCGCGCCCCCGACCGACTCACCCCCAGCTTCCCGGCCCGCCTCGGCGTCGGCCGCACCACCTGCCCGCACCGCCTTCGTCCGCAGCGAGGCGAGATCCGTACCGGCCTCGGGCTCGCTGTACCCGATCGCGAAGACGACCTCGCCGCACAGGATCCGCGGCAGGAAGAAGGACTTCTGCTCCTCGGTCCCGTACTTCATCAGGGTCGGGCCGACGGTGTTCAGCGTGACCATGGAGACGGGCGCGCCCGCGCGGTACGCCTCGTCGAAGAAGACGAACTGCTCGTCCGCCCCACGCCCCTGACCGCCGTATTCGACGGGCCAGCCGAGCCCGAGCAGCCCGTCGGCGCCGATCCGCCGCAGCAGCCGGCGCTGCTCCATCGTGTCCTCGGCGGCCGGCGGCCCGCCCGGCATCAGCTCGCGGAAGTACGAACGGAGTTCGGCGCGCAGCCGCTGCTGGCGCTCTGTCGGGGCAAAGTGCACGGCGGCGGCCTCCCGGGCGGCGCAGGAGTGAGGGCTGGTGAGGGGTTCTCGACTGTCGGGACCCGACTCTGCAGGTTTCTGACTGTCCGTCAGATACGTTGCGGCTGTCAAGGTCAGGAACACGGCCGAGGCCTCGCCGGCGCCGCCCGGGTGCCCGCCCGCGAGGAAGCCCGCAAGGAAGCCCGCGAGGAAGCCGGGAACGAAGTCCGGGACGAAGTCCGGGACGAAGTCCGGGTGCCCTCGATGGACAGAGAACGGGGAACGGCCTGTACGCCGATGCCGTAGCACCGCCGCACAGGCCGTTGTTCACCCCTGCTCACCCCTCAGCCAGGCCCCCTCGGGCCGCAGCTCACCAGAGCTCGAAGAAGTTCACCGCGACGTTGTCGTCCGATTGGTCGATCGCCGTGAAGCCCGAGCCGTTCACGCTCGCCGTGTTGTTCTCGTTCGAGGCTCCTGAACCGGTGGCCACCTGCTGGGTGGTCGTCGAGTTGCCCAGGTTGTCGTTGCCCACACCGCTGCCACTGATCACGGCCACGGCCGCGTTCGATCCGTCGTCCGCGAAGGCTCCGCTGTCGGCGTGCGCCACACCGGCGAAGAGAGCGGCGGCGAGGGGCAGCGCGGCGACAGCAGCCAGGGTGCGGGCGGTACGGATGCTTGCCATGTCAATTCCTCCAGGAATTGGAAGTGCACCAAGAAGTGCACCGGAAGTTCAGAACTGCGGCTGAAACCCGGGCGGTTGGCCGACCGCCTCGAGCCGTTCTCACGACGTCGCGAGTCCAGAGTTGCCCACCGAATCCCCGGCGAACCACCCCGGAGGCCGCGATTCCTCCTCAAGCGTGAGGACATGTCGATAAACCCCCTCCACGCCCTTGAATCCGCAGCTCAAGCCGCTCCGTACCGCCAGAACCGCCCACGGCGGCAGGAGAAGCGTTCCGGCACGTTTTCCGCCATCCCCTCCCTCTCCCCCTTCCCTTAATCGAACACTCGTACGAGCATAGAGCCATGGCCACCACCGACCGGCACAGCGTCACCCTGGCCCTCGCCCACGCTCTCTCCGCCGCCGAGCGCGGGCTCCCCGTGATCCCCCTGTCCGCCACCAAGCTCCCCGCCCTCCCCTCACCCCACCGCCGCGACCCGCAGCCGGTCTTCTGCCGCGGCGAGTGCGGACTGCTCGGACACGGCGTGTACGACGCCACCGCCGACCCCGCCGCCGTACGGGCACTCTTCGCCGCCGCGCCCTGGGCCACGGGGTACGGAATCGCGTGCGGCCGGCCACCGCACCACCTGATCGGCGTCGATCTCGACACCAAGTCCGCAGCGACGGGCGGCACGGACTCCGTCGCGGCGCTGCGTCAGCTGGCGCTCCAGCATCTGTTCACGGTCCCGGAGACGGTCACCGTGATCACGCCGAGCGGCGGGCGGCATCTGTGGCTGACCGGCCCGCCCGACGTCGTCGTCCCCAATTCGGCGAGCCGCCTCGCGCCCGGTATCGACATCAGGGGAGCCGGCGGCTACCTCGTCGGTCCGGGGTCGGTCTCGGCGCACGGTGCGTACCAGCTTGCGCCCGGCTCGGCGAACTTGTCCCCCGCGCCCTGCCCCAGCGCCCTGCTGCACCTGATCGCGCCCCCCGCGCGCCCCCACCACCCGGCGAAGTCCCGCGCGCCGCGGGGCCAGGGCCTCGGCCTCGTTCAATTCGTGCTCGCCGCGAACGAGGGGCAGCGCAACACCCGGCTGTTCTGGGCCGCCTGCCGGGCGTACGAGAACGGCATCGGCGACTCCCTCGCGGACGCGCTGACCGACGCCGCCGTGCGCACCGGCCTGACCGAACGCGAGGCACGCGCCACCATCGCGTCGGCGGCGCGCCTCACGAACCGCTGACCGCGCCTGTCGCGCCGGACTCCCGTCCCCCACGCCTCCTCGCCCGCTCGGCGATCACAAACGTCACACTGATCAGCAGGGCCCAGGCCCCGAACTTCGCGACCGAAACCGGCTGCCAGCCGTCCAGCTGGTCCGGGTAGCTCCACGCGCCGGCATACGTCGCCGCGTTCTCCGCGACCCAGAGGAAGAAGCCGATCAGTACGAAGCCGAGCGCGAGGGGCATACGGTAACGCCGCGCGCCCACGGTGTAGCCGACCCACGTCCCGGCGGTCGCACACAGCATCGCCGCGGCCAGCACCCAGCGCGCGTCCGGCAGCCAGTGGTGACTGAAGAAGTTCACGTACACGGCGCCCGCGAGCCAGGCCATCACGGACGGCCGGTAGCCGGTCAGACGAAGATCCAGCAGCTGCCAGGCGCGGCAGACGTAACTCCCCACCGCCGCGTAGAGGAACCCGCCGTACAGCGGCACGCCCAAGACCTTCGTGACCGCGTCCTCCGGGTAACTCCACGACCCGAGCTGCACCTTGACCAGTTCGAACAGCAGCCCGACGAGATGGCATCCGGCGATCACCACGGTGTCCCGCGCGCTGTCCCAGCCCACCCATCGCGCCACCACGGCCAGCGCGACCCCGTACACCAGCACCAGGTCGTAGCGTGCGACGGGAAGCTCGGGCAGCATCCCCGACACGGCGATTCCGCCGACGAGCGCGACCGCGAACGCACAGCAGCGTGCCTGCAGCAGCCCGAAGCGTACGAGCTGCCGTGCTCCCTCGCAGATCTTCTCCATGCCTTGTGGACGCGCACCGTGCTTCGGGCGGTTGTACGAGGCGCAGCACCATCTTCCGCACTCCGGTGACATGCCTCACAGGAGAAACACGGGAATCGAGGGCAACTGTCCGCCTTGGGCGCTTTCACCCACCCCGCGGATCGGCCTGAGCCGACGTCACCTGCCCAGCCGTCCACGTAACTTGCTTCCTTCCCTGCACATCGCGGTCATACGATCACCGCGATCATCACGATCATCACCATCGCCACACAGTCGCGCCGCGTGAACGAACACCGCGGCGGCCGGCCCACGTTTTCGGATCCCAGAAAAGGGTGCTCGTGACATTCCGTCGCATTCTGGCCACGACCGTCGCCGCTGCCGTGACCACGCCAGCCGTGCTGCTCTCCGTCACCCCTGCGTTCGCCGACAGCACTCCGGCCACCGCGCAGGCCGAGAAGCAGGCCGAGAAGCAGGCCGGCGAGAAGCGGGCCGCCGCGCCGGCCGGTGACCGGACCGGCAAGCCGCGAGCCGGCACCTCCTCCGTCGAAGAGCTGGAGAAGGCCGCCGAGCAGGCGCAGAAGGCGTACGACGATGCCGTGGCCGCCGAGCAGGCCGCGCAGAAGGCCGTGGATGCCGCCTTCTCGGACGACGCGCTCCTCACCGTTGCGGCCAAGGCCGCCGCGCAGGAGGCGGCCGACGCCGCGACCGCCCTGGCGAACGCCGAGAACGCGCTCGCCGGCGCGAAGGCCGCGCTCGCCGCACTGCCCGAGACCGCCACCGAGGAGAAGGCCGCCGCCGAGAAGGCGGTGGCGGATGCCGAGGCCGCCGCCACGACCGCCAGAACCAACAAGATCGCGGCCGACGACAAGGCGGAGAAGGCCCGGACCGCCGCGGACGACGCCCGCATCGCCGCACTTCAGGCGCTGACCAAGGCGAAGAAGGCCACGGCCGAGGCCCTGAAAGCGAAGAACGCGGCCGACAAGGCGCTCGCCGACGCCAAGGAGGAAGAAGGCGAGGGAGACGGGGGCGAGGAGGGCGACTGCTCGTACGAGAGCGAGCTCACCACCGTCGCCGACGGCCTGCCTTCCAAGATCGTCGCCGGCTCCACGGTCGACTTCTCGCTCCGGGTGACCAACGGGACCGACAAGACGCTCGACAAGGTCCTGCCGTTCGCCTACTTCCACGCGACGGACAAGAGCGGCTACAACGTCACCGACAACGCCTTCAGCCTGCAGTGGTCCACCGCCGCCTCCCCCACCTGGAAGACGGTTGAGGACGACAGCTACGCCGGTTCCATCAGCCCACTGAAGGCCGGCGCCCACGCCGACGTCAAGCTGCGCCTGAAGGTCGACGGCAAGGTACCGGCCGGTGAGGGTCTCGCCTTCTTCGCCGGTGACTACGTCAACAACGACGGCTCCTGCGGCGGGAACGACTTCACCGAGTACTCCTTCGAGCTGCTGGCCGCCGGCACCAAGCCGGGCAAGGCCGACGACGCCAAGCCCGGCAAGACCACACCGGGCACCTCGGGCACGCAGACGCAGACCACGTCCACCCAGCCGCTCAACTCCACCACCGGCAGCCTGGCCGACACGGGCTCCGCCTCGGCACTGCCGCAGCTCGCCGCGGCGGCCGGAGCAGCCGTGGCGCTCGGCGCGGGCACCGTCGTCGTGCTGCGCCGCCGCAAGGCAGGCTCCGCCTCCTGACGCACCACCCCTCAGGTACGTGAGCCATACCTCGCGTACGTGAGGCACGTGAGGCACCTCATGTACGTGAGGAAGGGCGCTCCCCGGCAGCGGGGGGCGCCCTTTTGCGAGGCGGTCGCGGACTGAGAGTGCGGTGCGGCTCACCGCACAGACGCGAGCCTCACCGCACAGACGCGAGCCTCACCGCACAGACACATGGTCACCGCAGAGACACATGGTCACCGTACGGCCGAACGGTCACCGCACCGGCGAACGGTCACCGCACCGACGCCGCCGGCGGACGTTCGCGTACGGCGCCGTAAGCGATGAAGTACGCCGGCACCCGGTTCAGCCATCGCGAGGTGGTGAGCAGCTCGGTCACCCGCTGCGCCCGCGCAGGGTTGCCGAACGGCGGGCGGCCCGTCAGCAGCGGTTCGATGACCCGCGCGTGGGCGGTCCGCTGCAGCGCCTGCGTCACGACCGTGGTCGGCCAGCGACGGCGCTGGACGGCGCGTACGTCCCGCAGACCGACCGCGCCTTCGCGCAACGGTTCGACGAGATACCGGGCGGCGGCCACGGCGTCCTCCACGGCGAGGTTGATGCCGATGCCGAAGACCGGCGACATCGCGTGCGCCGCATCCCCGATGCACAGCAGACCCGGGCGGTGCCAGCGCCGGAGGCGGTCGAGGCGGACATCGAGGAGTTTCACCTCGTCCCACGACCGCAGCGCGTGCACCCGGTCCGCGAGCCATGGGACGGCGGCCGTGAAATCGGCCATGAACCGATCGAGACCGGCGGCGCGGCGCGTGGCGTCGGTGCCCTTCTGGATCAGCGCGGCGACCTGCCAGTAGTCCCCGCGGTCGATCATGGCGCTGAAGAAGCGTTCGCCGACGCCTCCCACCAGCCCGTGCGGATCGTCCTCCCGCCGCGGCAGCCGGAACCACCAGGCGTCCATCGGGCAGGTGAAACTCCGCAGCCCCAGTTCGGGCAGCGACCGGGCCAGCGAGCTCCGGCCGTCGCAGGCCACGGTGAGGGTTGCCCGTAGCTCACCGGTGCGGCCGTCCGCGGTGCGGTACCGCACCCCGGTGACCCGTCCTCGCTCCACCAGGAAGGAGGTCGCCTCGGTGCTCATCCGCACGGAGAAGGAAGGCTCCCGCCCGGCCTCGTCGGCAAGGAGGTTGAGCAGGTCCCACTGCGGCACCATCGCGATGTAGTTGTACGGGCCGCGCAGCACGCCGATGTCTCCGACGGTGACCAGCGAACGGTCCGGGCCGAGCGGCAGCTGGACCGTCGTCACCCGCCGCTGCGGCAGACCGGCGAACCGCTCGGCCAGCCCCAGGTCGTCCAGCAGCGCCAGCGTGGACGGATGCACGGTGTCGCCGCGGAAGTCGCGCAGGAAGTCGCCGTGCTTCTCCAGGACGGTGACCGCGACACCGGCCCGGGCCAGCAGCAGGCCGAGGACCATTCCGGCGGGGCCGCCACCCACCACGCAGCACGTGGTCCGCTCCATCGCACCCGCTCCCTCCGGTGAAATCCAGCGATCCACCACACTGGGACATATACCCTCAACTACGGATCAATCCGTCGCAAGAGTTCGCGACGCGCACGTCAAGCGTTCGCAACGCACCCCAAGCGTTCGCAACGCACGTCAGGCGTTCGCAACGCACCCCAAGGACTCGCGACGCACGTCAACCGTTCGCCATGCACGTCAAGCGTTCGCGACGCACTTCAGGCGTCGCGACGCACTTCGGGAGGCACGATGAGCCAGCAACCGGTCCTTCTGCCCTACGCCGACCCGGCCTTCGTCGCCGACCCCTTCCCGCTCTACCGACAGCTGCGCGAGGAAGGCCCGGTGCGCCGCGCCGTCATCGCCGGCGGCCTGGAAGCCTGGCTGGTCACGCGGTACGACGACGGCCTCGCGGCGCTGTCCGACCCGCGGCTGAGCAGCGACATCCACGACGCGTCGGATCCCCGGCTCATGGAGTCGCTGCCCGCGACGGAGCGCGAGTCCATGGTGAGCAACATGCTCCGCTCCGACCCGCCCGACCACACCCGCCTGCGCCGCCTGGTCTCGAAGGCGTTCACCGCGCGGAGGGTGGCCGAGCTGCGGCCCCGCGTCCAGGAGATCACCGACCGCCTGCTCGACGCGATCGCGCCCACCGGCCGCGCCGACCTCGTCGCGGACTTCGCGCTGCCCCTCCCGGTCACCGTGATCAGCGAACTGCTCGGCGTGCCCGTGGACGACCGGCACGACTTCCAGCGGTGGACCGACCAGATGATCATGCGAGGGGCGCAGCTGCCCGACCCGGCCGTGGTGGACGAGGCCTGGCAGCACATGCGCTCGTACCTGACCAAGCTGCTGGAAGCCAAACGAGCCCGGCCCGGGGACGACCTGCTCAGCGCGCTGATCACCGCCCGGGACGAGGAGCAGCGGCTGGTCGAGGACGAACTGATCGCCATGGTGTTCCTGCTGCTCGTGGCGGGATACATCACCACGGTCAACCTGATCGGCGGCGGCGTCGCCACGCTGCTCGCCAACCCCGGCCAGCTGGAAATGCTGCGGGACGATCCGGAACTGATGCCGGGCGCGATCGAGGAGTTCCTCCGCTACGACGGGCCGGTCAGCCCCGGCATCGCCCGTTTCGCGCGCGAGGACGTCATCATCGCGGGCGTCACCATCCCGCGCGGCGCGACCGTGCTGATCGCGTCCGCCATCGCCGACCGCGACCCGTCCCGGTTCCCCGACCCCGACCGCCTGGACATCACCCGGCAGGACAACGCCCACCTCGCCTTCGGACACGGCATCCACTACTGCCTGGGAGCACCGCTGGCCCGGCTGGAGGGCCAGATCGCCATCGACACCGTCCTGCGCCGCCTTCCCGGCCTCGCCCTCGCCGTGCCCCCCGGCGAACTGCGCTGGCGCCTCGGCGGCCTCCGCGGCCCCCAGCACCTGCCGGTCACCTTCACCCCGGTCCCGGTGACGACCGACACCGACGCCGACGCCGACGCCGACGCCTGACCATCGGCACCCGGTTTCAGGGCCCGGACGGCCTTCGACAGCCTTCGCCGTCCGGGCCTTTTCGCATCTCACGCACGTCCCTTTTGGCTACTCACAACCGTTTCGCGCACTCGTTCGAATCCTGTCCGCCCGCTGTGTTAGGTTGCGGCGCCTTCCGGAGGACTGTTCCGCGTCGACCCCCGAGTGTCCGCGTCGAACGGCCTTCTTCCCATGCCTTTTTGGAGGTGCTGCGTGACCGCACGCCACAAACCGAACCGACGACGACCGCTCGTACGCAGCGGAATTGCCACCGCCCTGGCCCTCGCGGCCGCCGGCGGATCCCTGCCCTTCCTCCTGTCGGACGCCCACGCCGAGACCCCCTCGCTGACGATCCCGGCCCCGGACCGCTTCAAGCCGGTCGCCAACCCGTTGTACGGCGCGGGGCCCGGCGGAGTCGTGGAGCGCACGGAGGTCAAGGACCAGAGCGCGCTCGGCTACTACCGCTGGACCCCGGACGGCGGTACCCCGGTCGACCTGCCCGCCTCGTCCCCGGCCGACGACGTCAACACGATCGACGGAGCGAGCCACGTCTCGGTCACCGGCGGGGACGTCGTCGCGATCTACGACTTCCCGAACCAGGTGCAGCTCAAGGACATGAAGTCCGGCACCACCACCAAGTACACGCTGCCCAGCGGGCACTTCTACCGTGGCGTCTTCGGCTCCGCCGTGCTCACCGCCACCCGCGACGCGGACGGCAACAAGGACGTCCTGCACGTGCTGCGCATGGCGGACGGACAGCTCACCGACACCCTCGTCACCGGGCTGAACGGCTGGGTCGCCGAAGACGGCATGACGCTCGGCGGCGACGACCGTTCGGTGGCGATCTGGTACGCGCAGCCCGACGGCACCCGCGGTGTCGGTCTGCTGGACCTGGCGACGGCCGAGGTCACCCCGGTGTTCCCGGGCGCCACCGGAACGAACGCCCAGGTCGTGTTCTCGGACGCGTACGTCGCCTGGTACTCGCCCGAGGGCGGCAACACCACGGCCCGCGTACTGCCCCGCGCCACCCCGGAGGCGGCCGACACCAAGGTCGAGCTCGGCTCGGACGGTGAGGGCACCCCGCGGCTCGGGCTCGTCGGCGACTGGCTGCTGACCACGCGTCAGTCCGACCAGAGCGCGGGCGACTTCCTGGCCCGCCAGGGCGCCCCGCTCACCGCCCTGCCGATCGCCGGCGGCGCGCCCAAGACCCTGCTGGAGCACGCCGGTTGGCGTATGGCGCAGGTCCCGGGCGGCGGCGTTGCCGTCACCGGCGGCGCCTCGGCCGGGGACTGGGCGGTGCGCCGGGTGTCCGTCGGCGACGACGGGGCGCCCGTGCTGCGTACGGTGCGCCAGGTGGCGCCCAAGGAGGGGAAGCTCACGCGGGTGTCGCTCACGGCCGGGCATCTGGTCACGGCCGAGTCCGACACCACGTACCTGCCGGCGCTGTTCCAGCGGCAGATCACCCTCGGCGCCGCCCCGTCGGCGGGCGAGCGGTCGCTGCTCGCACGGCCGGACGCGCAGACCACCGGTGAGGCGGCGCAGCGCGTGTACGACTCGCGGCAGCCGGTCGGTACCGGAGACGGCCGTACCGTCGTCGCCACGACCGACGCGGACGGCGCCCAGGTGCTCGTCGTACTGGCGGTGGACGGCACGAAGACCGTCGTGCCCGCCGTGGACCCGCAGAGCGGCGAGAAGATGCCGACGGGCTCCGACCACTACTCGGCCGTGCGGTCGGCCTCCGGCCGCTACGTGGTGTTCGGCGACAGCGGACGCGGCCTGGAGGACCGGCAGTACGTCGTCGACCTGGACGCGTCCGGCGGGCCGAAGGTGGTCCGGGTCCGCCAGGGCCAGGGCGGTCTCGCGGTATGGGGCACCAAGCTGTGGATGCCCGGCGACTCGGAGGGCACGCTCCAGGCCGTCGATCTCAAGTCCGGTGAGACGACGGCCACGGAGGCGATCACTGACAACGGCTGTCTGCCGCAGCAGCTGCAGACCGCCGGACCGTGGGTGTACTGGGACTGCTACCCCTCGGGGTCGGTCAGCTCCGGCCACGGCGTCTACAACACGCAGACCCAGCAGTCGTCGTGGTCCCCGCGCGGCACCCTCGGCGACGGCTACGTGGTGGCGTACGACTGGGACCGCGGCCAGCTCAACCTGACCCCGCTCGAGGACGCGCCGCGCACCATCGAGGCGTTCACGTCCCAGAGCACGGGCCCGCTCGTGGAGGTCGACCGCTTCGGCGGCGCGCTCGCGTACGCCAAGGAGAAGAGCGCCCGGATCACCGTGATCGACTCGGGCGTCGCCACCTCCCCCGTGGCCGGGATCGAGTCGCGGGTCGATCAGTCCGTGGACCTCAAGTCCGCCACCGACGCCGTGTGGGACGCGGACTGGCAGCTGTCCAAGCCCGTCACCGACGCCCAGGTGACGGTCCGGAACAAGACCGGGCGCACGGTGTTCACGGGCTCGGCCGAGGAGTACGCCGCCGCCGTCTCGTTCTCGTGGGACGGCCGGACCAGCGACGGCCGGTACGTCAACGACGGCACCTACACCTGGGAGCTCACCGGCACGCCCGCGGACGGCAGCGGCGGCGCCCTGAAGGTCACGGGCACGGTCGCGTTCAGCGGCGACCAGCGCGCGCGTACAACGAGCTGAACAGCGGTCGCCGGCAGGCAACGCTCATGAGAACGGCCCCTGGCCGAGTTGGCTGGTCAGGGGCCGTTCACATGCGGTGGGTGTGGGATTTGAACCCACGGTGACTCGCGCCACGACGGTTTTCAAGAGGGCTGTTCTCAACCCGGTCATGCCTGCTGACCTGGACGTTCGGGCGCCTATCGCCCTCTCGGGCAAGGTTCCGGTCCACACCTGGTCCATCAGCAGCGACATCAACCTGTCCCGAATCTAGTGCCGCGACCGGCAATGTTTGCCCGTCAAGGAACGTCGTCCGGTGCGTGCCATCGCAAGGCGGCCGGAAGTGCTTGTAGCGGAGCTACCAGGGCTTTTGGCCAACGCAGCGAGGGTGCGTGCCGGGCGGCGCGACAGGGCAAAGCTTGCCGGGAGGGGCACTAGGTCAGTTGGTAGCGCATGCTGCCCGCAGCTGTAAAGCAACCCTGCCGGACAACGACACCATCGGGATCATGCCGCTCGGTGCCATGAGAGTCCGTGGCCACACCTATGAGCCGGACCTGCTCATGACCTACCGAGGGCGCGCTGGCGTGATCGAGATTGACGGGCCTCACCACAAGGGACGTGCATCTGATGACAAAGTCGGGAGCGTCTGATCCAGCATGCAGGCATCCATTACGTGGATCGCCTCGACGTCCAGGACACGACCCAGAGGTCAGAGGTCGAGAAGTTCGTGACGGACTTCCTCAAGCAACTCTGCGGCTAATACTCCAGCTGTAGATCGTGATCTTCATGCCTGAGTTGCGGCTTGTCGCCGGTAGTGACTGGTGCGTGATCGGGCTTGATGACGTCGTCTCCACTCGGACCAGCTGAGGCGGTGGGCCGCGTTGGACAGCGGCTGGACGACGAGCGCGATGAACAGGTGCTGGATCTCGTTGCAGGTCAGCGGAATGAGGTCGTCGGAGGCCGGGCGGGTGTGTTCGTCGGCGCGGACGACGGCGAGGAAGGCGTGGGCGAGCATGGCGAGGGTGACCCAGCGGGCCCAGGAGGGGTAGCGGCGGAGCTGGTGCTCGTCCAGGCCGGCCAGCCCCTTTCTCGGTTTGGAAGGTCTCCTCCACCCGCCACCGTGATCCGGCAACCCTGACCAGGGTGGCGAGCGGGACCCGTGAGATGGAGTAGCAGCGGTAGTAGGCCAGCTCACCGGTGCGGCGGTTGCGGCGGATCAGCAGCTGCCGGTGGCCAGGGCCGGGCTCGGCCAGGTCGATGACGGCCCAGTCATAGAAGCGGTTGCCCTTGGCTCCCGCGCCTGCCGACAGTTTCTGCCAGGCCCGTTTCGG
>NZ_JBSGZO010000132.1:0-18834 GCF_053611045.1 Streptomyces sp. NPDC054841
GCACCCAACGCGTGGGCCCCGACCGGTCACACCCGGCCGGGGCCCACCTTCCCCGGACTCGTCCGGGGGTACTTCGGGTACTTCGGGTAATTCCACCGTCCGGCGGAGCGCTACGCCGCCTTCGCCTTCGTCGCGTACATGTCGACGTACTCCTGGCCGGACAGCCGCATCACCTCGGTCATCACCGAGTCCGTCACCGCCCGCAGCACATAGCGGTCGCGGTCCATGCCCTCGTATCGCGAGAACTCCATCGGCTCGCCGAAGCGGACCGTCACCCGGCCGGGGCGCGGCAGGCCCGCGCCGCCCGGCTGGAGCTTGTCCGTGCCGATCATCGCGAACGGGACGACGGGCGCGCCGGTCATCAGGGTCAGCCGGGCGATACCCGTACGGCCCCGGTAGAGGCGTCCGTCGGGGGAGCGGGTGCCCTCCGGGTAGATGCCGAAGACCCTGCCCTCCTCCAGCACCCTGCGGCCGGTCATCAGCGCCGCCACACCGCCGTTCGCGCCGTCCCGGTCGACGGGGATCATGCCGACGCCGGTGAAGAACCAGGCCATCAGTCGGCCCTTGAGGCCCTTGCCCGTGACGTACTCGTCCTTGCCGATGAAGTGCACCGGGCGGTCGCAGACCAGCGGCATCACCATCGAGTCGATGAAGGTCAGGTGGTTGCCGGCGAGGATGACCGGGCCCTCCCCGGGGATGTTCCCGACGCCTTCCACACGAGGGCGGAACATCAGGCGCAGGAACGGTCCGAGCACTGCCTTGATGAGCGACAAGCGGGACAACGGGTCCTCCGGTGTCAGGGGCGGTCGGGTACGTCCGACGAAATCTGTGCAGGTGAGGACGATACTCGCGGGTCCCGCCCCTCCGCACATTGGGTTCACCGAGCAGATACACAGTGTTGACCTGAGTTTGGGACGCGTTTGCCCAGGGTCTCCCGCGCGTAACGCCCCGGCGCCTAGCATCGTGCGCCGCACGGGCCCCGTCGACAGGTGCGGGACATCACATCCCCATGGAGGAGCGTTCATGACACAGGGTGCGGACAGAACCCCCGGGCGGCGGACCGTTCTGGGCGCGGCGGTGCTCGGATCGGCCGCGCTGGGGATCGGCGGCGCCCAGGCGGCGAACGCGCAGGAGCGTCAAGGCAGTCAGGGCCGGGGGCACGGGCATGACTCCGGCTACCGCGCGCTGCCCGTACCCACCGTCATCGCGCACCGCGGCGCGAGCGGCTACCGGCCCGAGCACACCCTCGGCTCCTACCAGCTGGCCCTGGACATGGGCGCGCACGTCATCGAGCAGGACCTGGTGCCCACGAAGGACGGGCATCTGGTCTGCCGTCACGAGAACGACATCACGGGCACGACCGATGTCGCCTCCCGCCCCGAATTCGCGTCCCGCAGGACCACGAAGTCCGTCGACGGCACCAGCCTCACCGGCTGGTTCACCGAGGACTTCACCCTCGCCGAGCTGAAGACCCTGCGGGCCAAGGAGCGGATCCCCGCCAGCCGCCAGGAGAACACCCTCTACGACGGCCGCTGGGGGATACCCACCTTCGAGGAGGTGCTGCGCTGGGCCGAGAAGGAGGGCCACCGCCGCGGACACCCCGTATGGCTGCACGTCGAGACCAAGCACCCTTCGTACTTCCGGGGCCTCGGCCTCGGACTGGAGGAGCGGCTGGCGAAGCTGCTGCGCCGGTACGGCCGGCACCGTGCGAACTCGCCGGTCTTCCTCCAGTCGTTCGAGCCGAGCAGCATCCAGCGGCTGGCGGAGCTCGTGGACTCGCCGCGCGTCGTCCTGCTCTCCGGCGCGAACTCCCGCCCCTGGGACTTCGTCCAGGCGGGCGACCCGCGCACGGTCGCGGACCTGGTCAAGCCCGAGGGCCTCGCGTGGATCGCCTCGTACGCGCAGGGCATCGGCCCCACCCTCGACCTGATCATCCCCAAGGACGCGAGCGGCAAGCTCGGGACACCGACCACCCTCGTCCGCGACGCGCACGCCGAGGGGCTGGTCCTGCACCCCTACACGATGCGGAACGAGAACTCCTTCCTCCCCGCCGACTTCCGGCGCGGCACCGACCCCAACGCGTACGGGGACGTCTTCGGGGCGTTCAAGGTCTACTTCGAGCAGGGCATCGACGGGATCTTCACTGACAATCCGGACACGGGTCTGCTGGCCAGGGCCGACTTCGTCAACGGCTGAACGGCCGTCATACGGTCGGGTGGCGGCGGGACGGCGCCGAAACCGCAATGCGCGGCGGCGTCGTCCCGCGGGACATGACGCTCCGCGAAGACATCGCCTCCCGGCCCGTTCACGTCCCCGTTCCCGCTGAGGTCCCGGCCCCGCGGACCGGGGCCGCGGACGACCGCGCCGGCGCGCCCGCCGCGGGCGCGCTGGTGCGCGTACTGCGGCCGCTCGTCGCGGCCGAGGCGAGTGCCGAGGCACATGGCGAGGCCCTGGACTCCGGGGACCTGGAACAGGACGTCTGGGTACGGCTCCTGGAACGGATCGACGCCGAGGGCCCGCCCGGCGACGCGGTGAGCTGGGTGCAGGGAGCCATTCGCGACGCGGCACGCCGCGCCCGGCGGCGGGCCCTGCGGGAGCGGCCGTACCGCGACGAGCCTGCCGCCGGGCCCACGGCCTGCCCGGAGCGGGCCGCCCTGATCGCCGAACGGCGCCGCGTACTGCGGGCGGCCGTGGCCCGTACACCGGGTCGCTGCCCAAGGCTGCTGACTGCGATGCTGTCCCCAGGTGACCCCACCTACCGCGAAATCGCAGGAGAGTTGGGAATCTCACAAGGAAGTCTGGGGCCGATGCGTTCCCGCTGCCTGGGATGTTTGCGCAGAATGCTCGCGACAGAGGTTGCGGCTCCTGAACTGCGGGGAAAGGAGCGGTAGACCGGACGCGCCCAGGCGCCGACCGGTCTGCACACAACCGGGCGGCGGGCGAGCGGGAGGCATGCACACATGGGCATGAGCGTGACCATCTCAGTGGCAGCGGCGCAGGACGCCGAGCACATCCTCAAGCTGCAGTACCTGTGCTACCAGAGCGAGGCCGAGCTCTACGGCGACTACGGCATCGAACCGCTCACCCAGACCCCCGACGACCTGAAGGCCGAGCTCGGCAGGGGCCACGCGCTGGTGGCCCGGCTCGGGGACGAGGTGATCGCGTCCGTACGCGGCGAGGTCGACGCCGCGGGCACCGCCACGATCGCCAAGCTCATCGTCCACCCGCGGATGCAGCGCCACGGCCTCGGCGGACGCCTGCTCGACGCCATCGAGGCACACTTCGCGGGCGAGCCCGCCGCCAAGCGCTTCCAGCTCTTCACCGGCCACCGCAGCGAGCGCAATCTGCGGATGTACCGCAGCCACGGCTACGCACCCGTCTCCACCGAGGAGATCGGCCCGAAGCTGACCATCGTCACCCTGGAGAAGGACGCCGACGCATCGGCGGTACCTCCGGCGCGGAGTGCGCCGGACTACGCCACCAGCGCGTAGCCCGGCGCCGGGCGATCCTGCCGGGCAGGGCCCGGCTCAGCGCCGGGCCTTGCGCAGCCAGAGCATTCCGGTGACCGGCAGCAGCACCGGAATGAACAGATAGCCCATCCCGTAGTCGGACCACACCGTGGCGTCCGGGAAGGCGGACGGGTCCGACAGCGTCCAGGTGCCCACGGTCAGTACGCCCACCAGCTCGGCGGCGCAGCACACCAGCGCCGCCCTGCGGGCCGTCTCCCCGCCGCGGAACAGCGTGTACGTGATGAACGCGTACACCACGGCGGCGATGGCGGACAGCGTGTAGGCGAGCGGCGCCCGGTCGTACTCGGTGGCGATCTGGTACACCGAGCGCGACACGGCGCCGACCGACATCACGCCGTACAGCCAGACCAGCAGCACACCCGGCCCCTTGACCAGCCTGGTCCCGGGCGTCTCTTCCGCGGTGGTCCCGGTCATCTCAGCCTCCCCAGATGTCGAACAGCCGGACTTCCAGCACCGCGAGCACGACCGCCCCGGCCGCGACCGTCGCCGAACCCCACCGGGTCCGCTCGGTCAGCGAGAGGAACCCGGCCGCGGGCACCGCCGCGAACGCGCCGATCAGATACGCGACGAAGAGCGCCGTACCCTGGTCGGCCTTCTCGCCGCGCGCCAGCTGCACCACCCCGATCACCAGCTGGGCGAGCGCGAGCACCGTCACCACGGCCATGCCGATGAAGTGCCAGTCCTTCGTGGGCTGGTCCCGGTACGTGGCGAAACCGCACCAGGCGGCGAGGGCGAGCGCGGCCACGGACACCGCGACCGTCAGGGCGTCAAGCATGGGAGAGAGCGTATTACGGGCCAAAAGACCTGGTGCGCCCGACCCCGGGTGCCCCGCATAGGGTCGGGGACCATGCCCGGAACCTTGAAGATCCACGCCGAAGCCCTGCTGTTCGACAACGACGGAACGCTCGTCTCTTCCATGGAGTCGGTGGACCGCTGCTGGACCCGTTGGGCAGGGGAGTACGGAATCACCGCGGAGGACTTCGCCCGCGTCGAGCTGCACGGCCGGCCCGCCGCCGAGATCGCCGCGGATCTGCTGCCCGCGGACGTGGTGCCTCAGGCCGTGGCCCGTATCGAGCAGTTGGAGGTGGACGACGTCGTCGGCGGCGTCTTCCTGCTGCCGGGCACCGCGGCGCTGCTCGCGTCCCTGCCCGCCGAGCGGTGGGCCGTCGTCACCTCCGCGACCCGGCGGCTCGGCGAGGCCCGGCTGGCGGAGGTGGGCATACGGCCCAAGACGCTGATAGCCGCCGACGACATCACGCGGGGCAAGCCCGACCCCGAGCCGTTCCTGCTCGCCGCGCGGCGGCTCGGCGTCGACCCGGCCCGCTGTGTCGTGTTCGAGGACGCGCCCGCGGGCCTCGCGGCGGGCCGCGCCGCCGGGATGACAACCGTGGCCTTGGCCACAACACACGACCCCTCCCAGCTCGTCGCGGACATCGTCGTCAAGGACCTCTCCGCTGTGTCCGCGCAGGCCACGGCCCACGGCGTGGAGATCACAGCGGCGAGCTGAGCTGTCCGCACTCCGGAACATCCCAGTCCGCTATACGGACACCGTAGATCCGCTCGCACGCCTGTCTGCTTTACTTGCCCGCATGACCACGACGAGCAGCCGCACCCTTGCGACCGAGGCGATCACGACGCCCGGTGCTCGTTGTATGTGTCGAATGTGCGACTTCTGAGGGCCCCTGCCTGAGCCTCGCGCCCCGAAGCGAGACCCCGACAGCCGAGCCGTGTCCGCCGCTGAAGCCATGCGGACCGAGCCGCCCCGCGCACACGCTGCGACCCGGTCGTCCGTGCTGCGCGCCAACTGTCCCAAGACGACACACCCGTGCCCGGCGGACCCCGTGCCGCGCACTCGACAGTGACGGAAACCCCTGTGATCACCACTACGGGCCTCACCAAGGTCTACCAGTCGCGAGGCCGCGACGTCACCGCTCTGGACGGCGTCGACCTGCACGTCCGTGAGGGCGAGGTCTTCGGCGTCATCGGCCGCAGCGGCGCCGGAAAGTCCTCCCTCATCCGCTGCGTCAACCTGCTGGAGCGCCCAACCTCCGGCAGCGTCGTCGTCGACGGCACCGACCTCACCGCCCTCGCCGGACGCGGCAGGCGCGCCGGCAAGGAACTGCGCCAGGCGCGCAGCCGCATCGGCATGGTCTTCCAGCACTTCAACCTGCTCTCCTCGCGCAGTGTGAAGGACAACATCGAGCTCCCCCTGGAGATCCTCGGTGTCTCCGGCGCCGAGCGCTCCCGCCGCGCCCTCGAACTCCTCGACCTCGTCGGCCTCGCCGACAAGGCCAAGGCCTACCCCGGGCAGCTCTCCGGCGGCCAGAAGCAGCGCGTCGGCATCGCCCGGGCGCTGGCCGGGAACCCGAAGGTGCTCCTCTCCGACGAGGCCACCAGCGCGCTCGACCCCGAGACGACCCGCTCGATCCTCCAGCTGCTGCGGGACCTCAACCGGCAGCTCGGACTGACCGTCCTCCTCATCACCCACGAGATGGACGTCGTCAAGACCGTCTGCGACTCGGCCGCCCTGATGAAGCAGGGCCGCATCGTCGAGTCCGGAACGGTCAGCGAGCTGCTCGCCACGCCCGGCTCCGAGCTCGCCCAGGAGCTCTTCCCGGTCTCCGGGGACGCCTCGGGCCCCGACCGTACGGTCGTCGACGTCACCTTCCACGGCGAGGCCGCCACCAAGCCGGTGATCTCCCAGCTGTCACGCACGTACAACGTCGACATCTCGATCCTCGGCGCCGCGATGGACACCGTCGGCGGCAAGCAGATCGGCCGGATGCGCATCGAACTGCCCGGCCGCTACGAGGACAACGTCGTGCCCGTCGGCTTCCTGCGCGAACAGGGCCTGCAGGTCGAGATCGTCGACGACGAGCCCGAGGACATCCCCGCGCCGCGCGCGGAACTGGTGAAGGAGACCGTCAAGTGACGTGGTCGGAGATGCAGCCCCTGCTGAGCCAGGGCACCATCGACACCCTCTACATGGTCCTGTGGTCCACGCTCGTCACCGTCGCCGGCGGACTTCCGCTCGGCATTCTGCTGGTCCTCACCGACAAGGGCGGACTGCTGCAGAACACCCCGGTGAACAAGGTCGTCGGCGTGATCGTGAACATCGGCCGCTCGCTGCCGTTCATCATCCTGCTGATCGCGCTGATCCCCTTCACCACCCTGGTGGTGGGCACCTTCATCGGCCCCACGGCCATGATCGTGCCGCTCGCCGTCGGCGCCATCCCGTTCTTCGCGCGGCTCGTCGAGACGGCGATCCGCGAGGTCGACCACGGACTGGTCGAAGCCGTCCAGTCCATGGGCGGCTCCATCCCGACGATCATCCGCAAGGTGCTGCTCCCGCAGGCCCTGCCCTCGATCGTCGCCGCCGTCACCACCACCGTGATCGTCCTCGTCGGCTACTCGGCGATGGCCGGCGCGGTCGGCGGCGAAGGCCTCGGATCCAAGGCCGTCACCTACGGCTTCCAGCGGTTCGAGACCCAGTTCATGCTCATCACGGTCGTCATCCTGATCGCCATCGTCACCGCCGTACAGCTGATCGGCGACGGAATCGTGCGCCTGCTGGCCCGCCGCGGCCGCACCGCCTGAGCCCCCGCTCCACCCCGCTCCACCCTGGCCCGCACTCCTTGTCCGGGCGTCACCACCGCAACACCAGAAAGAGGCACTTTTCGTGCGTAACTCGCGTAAGAACATCAAGCTCACCGCGGCCTTCGCCGCCACCACCGCCCTCACCCTCGGCCTCACCGCCTGCGGCACCGCCTCCGACCCGGGCGCCAAGGCGGACTCCGGCGACAAGGCCGCCGAGTCCAAGCCGCTCGTCGTCGCCGCGTCCCCGACGCCGCACGCCGACATCCTCGACTTCGTCAAGAAGAACCTGGCCGCCAAGGCCGGTCTCGACCTGGAGGTCAAGGAGTTCACGGACTACGTCCTGCCGAACACCGCCACCCAGGACGGCCAGGTCGACGCCAACTTCTTCCAGCACAAGCCGTACCTGGACGACTTCAACAAGAAGAACAAGACCACCATCGTCCCGGTCGTCAACGTCCACCTCGAGCCGCTCGGCCTCTACTCCAAGAAGGTCAAGTCCCTCAAGGACATCAAGGCCGGCCAGACGATCGCCGTGCCCAACGACACCACCAACGAAGGCCGCTCGCTCCAACTGCTCGCCGCGAACGGCCTCATCACCCTCAAGGCGGGTGTCGGCACCGACGCCAAGCTCTCCGACATCACCGACAAGAAGGGCCTGGAGTTCAAGGAGCTGGAGGCCGCCACCGTGCCCCGCGCCCTGAACGACGTCGACGCCGCCGTCATCAACGGCAACTACGCGATCGAGGCCGACCTGAAGCCCGCCAAGGACGCCCTGGTGCTGGAGAAGGCGGAGGGCAACCCCTACGCCAACTTCCTCGCCGTCAAGGAGGGCAACGAGAAGGACCCGCGGGTGGAGAAGCTCGCGAAGCTCCTCAACTCCCCCGAAGTGAAGAAGTACATCGAGGACACCTACGCCGGCTCGGTCGTCCCGGCCTTCGGTCCCGCCGCCAAGTAACGGCTGCCGCAAGGTCCTTGTGAACGAAGGCCCCGCGTACCCACCAAGTACGCGGGGCCTTCGGCGTGGCCGGCGGCGTAGCGACCCGGCCATGCACATCCACCACCCGATGCTGCATGCTGTGCCTTTACGGCCCTTACGACGGTCTTCGGCATGGAGCTGCGCATGACTACCACCTTTCCGGACATCTCCATCAGCACGGAGCGGTTGGTGCTGCGCGCGCTCGAACCCGCTGACGCCCCGGCCCTGGCCGAGATGATGAACGACGAACTGGTCGCCGCCTGGACGGCCGTGCCCCAGCCCTTCACCGAAGCGGCGGCCGGCACCTGGATCAGCGAACACGCGCCCACCGAGCGTGCCGAGGGCCGCGGAATCGACCTCGCCGTCACCGAGTTCCTCACTCAGCGCCTGGTCGGTGTGATCCAGCTCAGCAACACGAACTGGCGGGTGCGCTCCACCGAGATCTCGTACATCATCGCCCCCTGGGCCCGCGGCGAGGGCTATGCGTCCGAGGCGGCGCTCGCCACCGCCCAGTGGCTCTTCCGTGACCAGCGGTTCGAGCGCCTGGAGCTGCGCACCGCCGCCGACAACACCGCGTCCCAGCAGGTGGCCCAGAAGATCGGCTGCATCAGCGAGGGTGTCCTGCGCGGAGCCTGTATAGCCCGCACCCGCACCGAGGACGGGGGCTGGGCCGATCTGCGCACCGACTTCATCGTGTGGAGCCTGCTCCCCGAGGACCTCGAAGGCGTCGCCGACCAGATGGCCGACGCCGGCGGATTCGGCACGTTCACCGACTGGAACTGACACCTTCACCAGCTGGAACCGACACCAGGTACGCTCAGCCTGCCTGCTGGCTCACCCCTGTCGGCAGCGCCCCGACCTGCGACGACACCAGGAGAGAGACGACGATGGCCGACCGGGTCACGGTGATCGGCTGGGACGGTTCGCCCCTGACCGCGGCCGCCAGGTCCGCCCTGTCCGCTGCCACTCTCGTCGCCGGGGCGGCGCACCACCTGGCGCTTCCCGAGGTGCCCGCGAACGCCGAACGCATCCGGCTCGGCAGCGTCGACCTCGCCGCCCGCAGGATCGCGGGACACCGCGGCAGCCCCGTCGTCCTCGCCGACGGCGACCCCGGGTTCTTCGGCGTCGTCCGTACGCTGCGCGCACCGCAGCACGGACTGGAGGTCGAGGTCGTCCCCGCGGTCTCCTCCGTCGCCACCGCCTTCGCCCGCGCCGGGATGCCCTGGGACGACGCCCAGATCGTCGTCGCCCACAGCCGTACGCTCCGCCGCGCCGTCAACGTCTGCCGGGCCCACCCCAAGGTCGCCGTCCTCACCTCGCCCGGCGCGGGCCCCGCCGAGCTCGCACTGCTCCTCGACGGCGTCCACCGCACCTTCGTGATCTGCGAGGAACTCGGCACCGAGCGCGAACAGGTCACCGTGCTCACCTCCGACAAGGTCGCCGACCACGCCTGGCGCGACCCCAATGTCGTGATCGTGATCGGCGGGGCCGCCTCGGCCCAGGGGTGGGGGCACCCGCATGGCGAAGGCCATGGGGGAGGCTGGGCGGCGGGCCGCGAGCCCGGCCGTCCCACCCAGGTACGCGGCTGGGCGCACCCCGCCGAGCAGGGGCAGCACCAGTCCGGCGAGGGCGAATCGGTGCAGCTGCGCGCCGCCCAGCTCGCCCGCCTCGGCCCGCGCCTCGGCGACCTCGTCTGGGACATCGGCTGCGGCAGCGGGGAGCTCGCGGCCGACGCGGCCCGCTTCGGCGCCGCGGTCATCGCGGTCGACGACGACCCCGCCGCCTGCATCCGCGCCGACGAGGCCGCCCGCCGGTACGGAGTCCAGCTGCAGACCGTCCACGGCCGCGCGCCGCACGTGCTGGAACGGCTGCCCGAACCCGATGTCGTACGGATCGGCGGCGGCGGAGTCCCCGTCGTCACCGCCTGCGCCGACCGCAGGCCCGAGCGCATCGTCACCCACGCCTCCACCCGCGACGAGGCCGAGGCGATCGGTGCCGCCCTGGCGGACGGCGGATACGCCGTCGAATGCGCCCTGCTCCAGTCCGTGGAGATGGACCCCGACGCGTGGTCGGAACGAGAGCGCTCGGTCGTCTTCCTGCTCTCGGGGCAGCGGCTGGATCGCAGCCCCTGACCCTGGCGCCATGCCATGGCGAGGTAGGCTGGCCGATCGTTGCACCGCAGCCGGTCGTTCGTCGATTTGTTCGTCAATGTCCGCAAAAGGGGACTGTTTTGGGTCCTGCTGTGGTACGGCGCGACCGGGGGACGCGCAACGTGGCGCAGTCCACAGCAAACCGTGGCGGATCCTGCTGCCATGGACACGAACGGCCACGAGAATGCTTGGTGTCTGTGGGCTTTCGTGCCGCGCGGCGCACACGCTCGTTCTTGTAGTGACGGGCACCGGGTGTGTGCCGCGATCGGGCGCCCCGGGCGAAGGTCTGAAGGAGCACAACCGATGGGCGAGGGGTACGCATGACTGACACCGGCCAGGTCCCGGGCGAGGGGCTGCCGGAGAACGCAGGCATGGTGGAGCAGCCGGGCATCCCCGCTCCGGGCGCGTACACCTTCCTCGACCCCTCCGGGAGCGGCTCCGAATCCGTCGGCGAAGACGACGACCTGCTGCTGATGCCGAGCGCGCAGGGTGCGTGGAGCGACCCGCAGTCGGTGCCGCCGCCGGCCATGGTGCCGGGCCGGCTGCCGGGGCACGCCCCGGTTCCGGGCGTGGCACAGATGCAGGCGCCTGGTGCGGCTCCGGCCCCGGTGCCGCAGATGCCGGTGACGCCGCAGGTGCCGCAGGCGCCGGACGTCCTGGCGGCACCGGCGCCCGTCGCGCCCGTCCTGCCCGTGCCCGACCCGGTGGCGCCTGTGGAGGCCGTCGCACCCGTACACACGCCCGAGCAGCCGATGCCGGAGCAGCAGGTGTACGAGCAGCCCGGGTACGAGCAGGGCGCCCCCGAGCAGGCGATCCTCGCTCAGGCCGCGCCCCAGCAGGCCGTTGCCGAGCAGGTTGTTCCCGAGCAGTTCGTACCCGAGCAGTTCGTACCTGAGCAGTTCGTACCTGAGCAGGTCGTGCACGAGACCGGGGCGCACGAGGCCGGTGGCCGTGACTCCGGTTCTGTCGACCTCGGCGGCGTTCGGATGCCGTCGCCCGTTTCCACGCCGACGCCGCCCCCGGCACGCCGCCCCCTCCATATGGGTCCGCCCGTGCCCGACGCGACCGGCGGCGTCGTCCGCTCGCTGTCCGACCGCGGTCCCGCCGGCCGGCGGGGCAACGGCGCGGGCCAGACGCCGGCGGCACCTGTCCCGGCCGGCGTCCCCGGCCCGGCGACCATGGGGCCCGAGTATCTCGACGTACCCCGCGAGGAGCCTGCCGTGCTGCCCGGGCCACAGCTGGGCGAGATTCCGCCGCAGGGCGGCGCCCCGTGGTCCCCGCAGCCCGCCCAGCCCCAGGTGGCTGTCTCCGCGCCAGCAGAAACGGTCGTCCCGGAGGCGGTGCGAGTGGCGGCGGACACTGCTGTCGCGGCTCCCGCCGAGGCCGACGTCGGGGCGCCCGTGATGGCTCCTGCGATGGCTCAGGCCATGGCTCCGGCGGTGGCTACGGCGGTGGCTCCCGAGCCCGCTCCCGTCGGCCAGTTCGTGCCGGTTGAGGGCTCCTTGCCGACCACCCCGCATCTTGCTCCCACTCCGCCCGCCGGGATGGTCCTGGCCGAGGTGGAGCACGTCGAGGCTCCCGAGCCGGTGGTTGTCGCTCCCGAGCCGGTGGCTGTCGCACCGGAGCCGGAGGCGGTGGAGGCGCCCGAGCCGGTGGAGGTGGCAGAGCCCGACGCCGCGCCCGCGCCCGCGGCAGCCGCCGCCGAGCCCGACGCCGAGGCCCCCGCGCCCGCGCCCGAGCCGGAGGCCGCCGTGGCCGTACCCGTGCCCCGTGACGGTGGCAGTGGTGGCGAGCCGGAGCCCGGCGGGACCGAGGCCGCCGAGCCGGTGCCCGAGGCGCCCGCGGGCGAGCTCGAGCAGCCCACCGGTGAGCCCGAGCTTCTCGGCGACGTCGCCGAACCGCAGGCTGCACCCGCCGAGGACGTCGTACCCGAAGCCGCGTCCGAGGAGGCCGCGCGCGAGGAAGCCGTGCCTGAAGCCGCGCAGGAGGAAGCCGCGCCCGAGCCGGAGGCGGGCCCCGCCACCGTGGAGGAGCCGACGACCGAGGCCGACGGCGCCCCCGCTCCCGGCTATGCCGACGCCGAGCGCGAGGCCGTCCTCCGCGTCATGCGCGAGCGTCGCGACATCCGCAACGGCTTCCGCAGCGACCCGATCCCGCACGAGGTCCTTCTCCGGGTCCTCGAAGCCGCGCACACCGCGCCCAGCGTGGGCCACTCCCAGCCCTGGGACTTCGTCGTCATCCGCTCCGCCGAAACCCGCCGGACGATGCACGAACTCGCCCAGCGGCAGCGCGAGGCCTACGCCAAGTCCCTCCCCAAGGGCCGGGCGAAGCAGTTCAAGGAACTGAAGATCGAGGCCATCCTCGACACCCCGGTGAACATCGTGGTCACCGCCGACCCCACCCGCGGCGGTCGTCACACCCTCGGCCGGCACACCCAGCCGCAGATGGCGCCGTACTCCTCCGCCCTCGCCGTGGAGAACCTCTGGCTCGCCGCCCGCGCCGAGGGCCTCGGCGTCGGCTGGGTCAGCTTCTTCGACGAGCGCGAGATGGTCCGCGCCCTCGGGCTGCCCGAGCACCTCGAAGTCGTCGCGTATCTCTGTGTCGGATACGTCGACGAGTTCCCGGAGGAGCCCGAGCTGATGCAGGCGGGCTGGTCCAAGCGCCGTCCGCTGTCCTGGGTCGTCCACGAGGAGACGTACGGACGCCGGGCCCTGCCCGGCGAGGAGCCCCACGACCTTCTCCAGGAGACCGTCTCCAACATCCGTCCGTTGGACGCGAAGGCGCTCGGCGAGGCGTGGGAGCGGCAGAAGCGGATGACCAAGCCGGCCGGGGCGCTGGGCATGCTGGAGATCATCTCCGCGCAGCTCGCCGGGCTCTCCCGGATGTGCCCGCCGCCGATCCCGGAACCCGCGGCGGTCGCGATCTTCGCCGGTGACCACGGGGTGCACGCCCAGGGCGTCACCGCGTGGCCCCAGGAGGTGACCGGCCAGATGGTCGCCAACTTCCTCGGCGGGGGAGCGGTCTGCAACGCCTTCGCCAACCAGGTCGGTGCCGAGGTCTGCGTCATCGACGTCGGTGTGGCGTCCGACCTGCCGGCCACGCCCGGTCTTCTGCCGCGCAAGGTCCGCCCCGGTACGGCGGACTTCACGACCGGCCCCGCGCTGACCCGGGACGACGTCCTCGCGGCGGTCGAGGTCGGCATCGAGACGGCCCGCGACCTGGTCGCCGCGGGCAACAAGGCGCTGCTCACCGGCGAGATGGGCATCGCCAACACCACGGCGTCGGCCGCGCTGATCTCCGTCTACACGGGCGTCGACCCGATGGAGGTCACCGGACGCGGAACCGGCATCAACGACGAGATGCACGCCCGCAAGGTCGACGTCGTGCGGCGCGCTCTCGAACTCCACCAGCCCGACCCGGCCGACCCGATCGGCGTCCTCGCGGCGGTCGGCGGCCTGGAGCACGCGGCGCTGGTCGGCTTCATCCTGGGCGGCGCGTCGCTGCGTACGCCGGTCGTTCTGGACGGTGTCTCGGCGGGCGCCGCGGCCCTGGTGGCCCGGGCTGTCGCCCCGGAGGCACTCGCGGCCTGCATCGCCGGCCACCGCAGTGCCGAGCCGGGCCACGTCGCGGCCCTCAACAAGCTGGGCCTGCGCCCCCTGGTCGATCTCGACCTCCGACTCGGCGAGGGCACGGGCGCGCTCCTGGCCCTCCCGCTGGTCCAGAGCGCTGCCCGCGCCATGCACGAGGTCGCGACGTTCGACTCCGCGGGCGTGACGGAGAAATAGCGCGGCAGCACCGACGCGGTACCGGGGGTGCCCGGTACCGCGGGGTGCACCGCCCGGGGTGGGCGGGGTTGCCGGGGACCGGGGCGATTGCCGTCGGACCACCCACCGGCCCGCGCCCCGACGACGACCCGGGGCCGGAACGGACCCGCACCCACCACGGTCCGCAGTCGGCGCCCGCTCAACCCCGTGACCCCCACCCCGTATCGTGGTCGCGAGGACCCCTCATCCCCGTCCCCACCAGCCGCTTCACCGTCGCAGCGGCCCCGCACCGCCGCCCCGAGGAGCCGCACCGCCATGGCCGAGCACGCCGAAAGCCCCGCACACGCCGAGCACGCCGAAAGCCCCGCGCACGAGCACCCCGCCTACCCCGTAGGCCTCCGTCTTTCGGGCCGCCGCGTCGTCGTCATCGGCGGTGGCCAGGTCGCCCAGCGCCGCCTCCCCGCGCTCGTCGCGGCCGGTGCCGACGTCACCCTGGTCTCGCCGTCCGCGACGCCCTCCGTCGAGGCCATGGCGGAGGCCGGCGAGATCACCTGGACCAGGCGCCGCTACGAGGACGGGGACATCGCCGACGCCTGGTACGCGCTCGTCGCCAGCAGCGACCCCGTCGCCAACGAGGCCGCCTCCGCCGAGGCGGAGCGCACCAAGACCTGGTGCGTGCGCTCCGACGACGCCGAGGCGGCCACCGCCTGGACCCCGGCCACCGGCCGCAGCGAGGGCGTGACGGTCGCGGTGCTCACCGGGCGCGACCCGCGTCGCTCCGCCGCCGTACGGGACGCGATCGTCGAGGGACTGCGTGACGGCTCACTCGTCGCCCCCCACCACCGCGCCCGTGCCCCGTTCGTGGCGCTGGTCGGTGGCGGCCCCGGCGACCCGGACCTGATCACCGTTCGCGGCCGGCGCCTCCTCGCCGAGGCCGATGTCGTCATCGCCGACCGCCTCGGCCCGCGCGACCTGCTCGACGAACTCCCCCCGCACGTCGAGGTGATCGACGCGGCGAAGATCCCGTACGGCCGGTTCATGGCCCAGGAGGCCATCAACAACGCGCTGATCGAGCACGCGAAGGCGGGCAAGTCGGTCGTCCGCCTCAAGGGCGGCGACCCGTTCGTCTTCGGCCGCGGCATGGAAGAGGCCCAGGCGCTCGCCGCAGCGGGCATCGCCTGCACGGTCGTCCCGGGCATCTCCAGCTCCATCTCGGTGCCCGGCGCCGTCGGCATCCCGGTCACCCATCGCGGCGTGGCCCACGAGTTCACGGTCGTCAGCGGGCACGTCGCGCCGGACGACCCGCGGTCCCTGGTCGACTGGGAGTCGCTCGCCAAGCTGCGCGGCACGCTCGTGATCCTCATGGGCGTCGACAAGATCGGCGCGATCGCCGAGGCGCTCATCGCCCACGGCAAGGCGCCGGACACGCCGCTGGCCCTGGTCCAGGAGGGCACGACGGCCGCTCAGCGCCGCGTCGACGCGACGCTGGCGACGGTCGCGGAAACCGTCAGGGCCGAGGACGTACGGCCCCCCGCCGTGATCGTCATCGGCGACGTCGTCACCGAGGGCCCGCGGAAGGAGTCGGCTCGCCAGTAACCAGCGGTAACCAATCTCCGCCCCAGCCGTTGGCACCTCACCCCGGACAAGGCAGTATCACCCTGTGGCTGATCTCATCACCGTCGATGACCCCGACGACCCGCGTCTGCGCGACTACACGGGCCTGACCGACGTCGAACTGCGGCGCAAGCGCGAGCCCGCCGAGGGCCTCTTCATCGCCGAGGGCGAGAAGGTCATCCGCCGCGCCAGGCACGCCGGTTACGAGATGCGGTCGATGCTGCTCTCGGCCAAGTGGGTCGACGTCATGCGTGACGTCATCGACGAAGTCCCGGCTCCGGTGTACGCCGTGAGCCCGGACCTCGCCGAACGTGTCACCGGGTACCACGTGCATCGCGGCGCCCTCGCCTCGATGCAGCGCAAGCCCCTGCCGACGGCCGAGGAACTGCTCCATGACGCACGCCGCGTGGTCGTCATGGAGTCGGTCAACGACCACACCAACATCGGCGCCATCTTCCGCAGCGCCGCCGCGCTCGGCATGGACGCCGTGCTGCTCTCGCCCGACTGCGCGGACCCGCTCTACCGCCGTTCGGTGAAGGTGTCGATGGGCGCCGTCTTCTCGGTGCCGTACGCGCGCCTCGAAACCTGGCCCAGGGGCCTCGAAGCCGTACGGGAGGCGGGCTTCAAGCTCCTCGCGCTCACGCCGGACGAGAAGGCGTCGGCCATCGACGAGGCGGCCCCGCACCGGCTCGACCGGGTCGCGCTGATGCTCGGCGCGGAGGGCGACGGCCTGTCGACCCAGGCCCTCGTCGCCGCGGACGAGTGGGTACGCATCCCGATGGCCCACGGGGTGGACTCGCTGAACGTGGGCGCGGCTGCCGCGGTGGCGTTCTACGCGGTGGCGACGGGCCGCCCGCAGAGCTGATTCCCGCGGGACGGCCCCGGACACCGCCCGTACAGGACCTACTCGTCTAGCCCCGCAGCCCCTGCGCGACGGTGATGCTCAGCGCCACCGCCAGTGTCACGACCACGAACACGAAGATGCGCTGACGCAGCAGCCGTGGATTGGCCGGCCTGCGCCCGGTGGATGTCGTACGCACCCCGGGCCGGGACGCGGGACGGCCACCCGTACCCGCGCCACCCCGAGACGGAGCCGGCCGCGAGCCGCCCGGCCGCGAGCCGCCCGTGCGCGAGCCGCCGGTACGTGAGCCGCCGGTACGTGAGCCGCCCGTGCGGGAACCGCCCGTACCTGGATCGCCCGTACGCGAGCCGCCCGTGCGCGGGTCGCCCGTACGCGGCGCCGAAGGCCGGGACACCCGCTCGCGGGGCGCGGGAGCCCCCGCACCGCCCCCCGTATTCCCCGCCGCACGCCCCTGGGTGTTCCGCTCCGTGTACCGAGCGGTCTGACGGTCCGAATGCACGTCCTGCTCGGCCCGGTCGCGCTGCGCGGGTGGCCGAGCCTCGGACAGCCCCTGTGCCTCTCGTGCGGCGATCTCCTTCAGCCGCATCGAAAGCTGCAGGGTGCTGGGCCGCTCGTCCGGATCCTTCGCGAGGCAGGCCCGCAGCAGCGGAGCCAGCGCGTCCGGTACGCCGTACAGCTGCGGTTCCTCGTGCACCACCCGGTAGAGCATGACCTCGGAACTGCCTTGCCCGAAGGGGGAGTCGCCGGTCGCGGCGTACGCGAGCGTGGCACCGAGCGAGAACACGTCGGTCGCGGGCGTGACCACCGCTCCGCGCACCTGCTCGGGGGCGAGGAAGCCGGGGGATCCGACCGCCGTGCCGACGTGGGTGAGCGTGCTCGCGCCGGTCGCCCAGGCGATACCGAAATCGATGATCCGGGGGCCCTTGGGGGACAGCAGGATGTTCGAAGGCTTCAGGTCGCGGTGGACCACCCCGGCCTCGTGCACGGCGACGAGCCCCTCGGAGAGCGCCGCGCCGATCGCCGCCGTCTCCGCCGCGGGGAGCGAGCCGTCCGCGGCGACCTTGTCGTGCAGCGAGGGCCCCGGCACGTACTGCGTGGCGAACCAGGGCCGCTCCGCCTCCAGATCGGCGGCTACCAGCCGTGCCGTGCAGCCGCCCCGGATCCGCCGCGCGGCCGACACCTCGCGCGCGAACCGCGACCGGAACTCCTGATCCTCCGCCAGATCCGGCCGGATCACCTTGAGCGCCACCCGCTGTCCGCGCCGGTCCGAACCGAGGTACACGACCCCCATGCCGCCGGCGCCGAGCCGCCGGTGAAGCCTGAACGAACCGACAACACGCGGATCCTCGCGCCGGAGCCGCATCATCGCCATGTTCGTCCCCTACCTACGGTGGGGAGACCCCACCCCCGAGCTGCCACGGTCGTCCGCTTGACGTGGCACAGCTTACGGACCCGTGCCCCGGTGTGCTCATAGGCCGCGCCCTCGCGGGCCGATCGATTGTCAGTGCCGGGTGGGAAACTTGAAGGGTGGTCAGGGAGCCGCCCGTACAGGGCTTCCGGCCCGTGCGATTTCCCAATGGTCCGTCGCAGAAGGGGGATTGACGATGAAGGGTGACCGCGTGGAGATAGTGGTGGACGCGGGGGACACGACGCGGACGTACGAAGTGGTGGCAAGCCGGGCGGGACGCCGGGTGGAGACGGCCGTGCGCCGGGGGGTGGTGGAAGTGAGCGAAGTCACCCGCACCGGCACAGTCGTACGGACGGCGCGCTTCATGGCGACCCGAGTGCTGGCCCTGGTCGAGCAGCCGGTGCCCAGGGAGGACGAGTCGGAAGGCGGCGCTTCCACGGAGAGGCCTGCGGGGAGTCCCCTCCGGGAAGACCCCCAGGACTAGGACGACGTCTCCACCCAGGGGAGTACACGGCCCGCGCGCGGCTCATCCTCGGGGAGGCCCGGGAATCGGTACGCGGGCATGACGACCCGGCTCCGCCGCGTCCCTAATGTTGAGGTCAAGCGGCGGGTGAAGCACTCGTCCCCCGAGGTCACACACCCGCCGCTGCCGACCACGACAGGAGAGGACCCATGGCGGACACGGCAACGCGGACCACGATCCGCACGCAGGGGCGCAAGGCATACGCCGCGTTCGGCGGCCGTTCCTCGGGCCGGCGCCACCCGCTGGTGGCGACGGCCATGGTGCTCCCTCTCGCGACCCTGCTCGTCGTCGCCTTCGGCGGCTGGGAAGCAGTGGTCACACAGGCGTCGTCCGTGGGCCTGATGCTGGGGCGCTGAGCGGCGCCCCGGGCCCGGGAGAGCGGCCCGGGCCGGGGACATCCGGTTCATAAC